>DVGG01000047.1 GCA_018712825.1 Candidatus Faecousia excrementipullorum
CCGGATGCACGCCCTCTGTTCCACAGTGACCGGGGATTCCAATATACCGGCAGGCAGTTTCGTGCTAAATTGGACAAGCAAGGAATGACACAAAGCATGTCCAGAGTGGGCAGATGCATCGACAACGGCCCTATGGAGGGCTTCTGGGGTATTCTGAAGTGTGAGATGTACTACCTCAATCGCTTTGATACCTACGAAGAGTTGGCAGCTGCTGTTGAGCAGTTTATCCACTACTATAACCATGAGCGGCGTCAGCACAAGCTGAATTGTCTGCCACCGGCAACCTACCGCAGTTTGCTGGAGGCAGCATAAAGAAAACCAGGACCTCATTTCTGAGATCCTGGTAGAAAAATTTTTGTTTTTTCACCTGTCTACTTGACAGGGAGCGGTTCACGATTTCCGGGGGAACTTTTCCAAAAATTTTTCCAGGGAATGTTTAGATTGGGAAAATCCGGGGATACTGTACCTCGGAGGTGCTTGAAATGAGCAAAAACAAATTCTTCGGCAGCATGAGCGGTAAGGGCTACTACATAGCCCTGATCCTGTGTGCAGCTGCCATCGGGATTTCCGGCTATTTGTATTACCGAAATGCCAACCAGGAGGAGAGCATGTCCAAGGACCCCTCCTCCTACCAGAACCCCCAGGAAGGGACGGTGCCGGCGGTAGCTACCCGCCCGGGAACGGAGGCCACGGAGCCTTCCACCACCAATCCCACCCAGCCCACGGAAAAACCGGAGCCTCTGAAAACCGGCGCCCCGGTGTCCGGGGAGACCATCACGGACTATGCCATGGACTGCCTGGTGTATAACGACACCACCCGGGATTGGCGGGTCCACAACGGCATTGACATTGCCGCTGAGGCCGGTACCCCCGTCCTGGCTGCGGCCGCTGGGTCTGTGTATACTGTCTACGAGGACGAGACCATGGGCATGACCGTGGTCATCCGCCATCAGGACGGCTACACCACCAAGTATGCAAGCCTGGACCAGGAGGTCAAGGTGCAGCCCGGCGATGAGGTGGAGCTGGGCCAGGAGATTGGCTGTGTAGGCCAAACGGCATTGCTTGAAAGCAGCCTGGGCCACCATGTCCACTTCAGCGTCAGCCTGGACGGCGCCAGCATTGACCCCCAGGAATTTCTGGATTTGGGGAAGTAAACGCCCCAATCCCCCGGATTGCCGGGAAAAGCATGGATCGTTTCTTCATTTTCTTTCCTCTTTTTCACTGGGCCGCTGCATATGCAGCGGCCGCTTTTTTATTTATTCCTGGGCAATCTGGGAAAGCCTCCCGGAATCCACGATTTCCACCGTTCCCCGGGTCAGATGCACCAGGTTTTCGCTTTGGAAGTACCGCAGCATCCGGGTGACCACCTCCCGGGCAGAGCCCAAGTGGTTGGCGATATGCTCGTGGGTGATTTTCAGGCTGGGGGTGTCTTCCAGAGCAGCCTCTTCCAGCAAAAATCCTGCCAGCCGCTTGTCCAGGCTCTTCCACAGAATCTGTTCAATCAGCCACATGACCTCGGAAAACCGGCTGGCCATGATTTCGTTGGTGTAGTTGGCCAGGGGGGCGGACTGGGTCATCACCTGCTTGTAGACTTCAGAGGGAATCACCCACATGGAAGTGTCCTTTTCCGCCTCGATAATCACCTCAAACTGGATGCTGCGCATAATGCAGGAGGCGGAAAACAGGCAGATATCCATGGGAAACAGCCGGTAAAGGGTGATTTCCCGCCCCTCCGGGGAGAGCATATAGGCCCGGAGCTGACCGGTCACCAGGAGGAAAAGCCCGGTGCAGTCGGCAGAGCCGTTGTGCAGCACCGTGCCCTTGGGCACGGAACGCTGGAAAGCGCTGCCGGAGAGCTGGGCCTGCTGTTCCCGGGTCAGCTGATTCCACATGGGAAAATATGATTGAAAATCCATAATAAGCTCCTTACTCCTGGGGGTAATCCAGCGTGACATACTGGGGTGTATGCCCCAGGGCGGGGATAAGTACTTCCAACACGTCCCGGGTGGTCAGCCGCAGGGAGGAGGTGTTGATACAGGGGTGGCAGCTGAAGTACTCCGCCTCCAGCAGGTCCCGGTCGATGAGCAGATGTACCTTCTTTTCCCGGTCATTCATCAGCCCCAGAAGGGTCAGGGAGCCGGGGGTGATGTCCAGGAGGGCTTCCATGGCCTCACCGGAGGCAAAGGACAGCCGGGAGGAGCCAATCTGCTTGGACAGCTGGGAGGTTTTGAAGGGCTTGTCCCCGGGAATCAGGAGCAGATAAAATTCCGTCTGCTGCCGGTTGCAAAGGAGCAGATTCTTGCACAGGGGTGCACCGAAGGCCTCGTCCACCTCCCGGCAGGCCTCCATGGTCATGGCCTGGGCATGGTCAGCCCGGAGGTATTGTATGGAAAGACCGTCCAGAAAATCATAGACCCGCATTTCCTTTTCCAGCCGCCCGGCGGGGTCACTGGGCCGTCCCCATTCCAATACCATAGAAATTCCTCCTCATTGGTTTTCGTAATTCGGAGCTATTATACCACAGACCTTTCCCGGCTGCAATAAAAAAGCCCTCCGCTTCAGGAGGGAGAAGGCATAGAAATAACCCTTGACGATGCAACCACTCACTTTGCTCGTCAAGGGTTATTCCCTGAATGCTTGGGTTCAATCATTGGTTAACCTGCCTTTCTGCGGTTTATGGTGCCTTTTTCCCTCCTGAGATCTGTTTCCTTCCTATTCCTTACCCACTTCGAACCGAATGAAAATAAAAGGATTTTCTGACCTTACGCTATGAATTGGTTTTGCGTTTGTAAAAGGTTTTCTTCTGGGTTTTCTGGATTTACAATGGATTGTTTACAGATTTTTAGGGTTTTTAAGATTCTTCACAACGACCAAAACTTCTTGCTGATACGATTTTTGAAGATCTCTTTTTGGGAACTGCACCACCGGGAAATTCTCATTCCCGTTAAGGATTTACCTCTTTATTGGTATCACCTTTTCTGACTATAAGATAGCACAGGGGGAGGGATTTTGCAATAGGGAATGTTGTATAAACCTGACAATTTCTCCTTGTATAAAAGGCAGAATGTATATAATTTGGATAATTTCCTCTTGTATCTTCGGGATAAGTATGATATGATAATCATGTTGGGTCTGCCGTGGCAGCCCCTTTTTTATTGGGGATTTTCCCGGAGCCAGGCGGTGACGCTCCGGCAAAAGGCTTCCACCGCCGGAATTTCTCCTTCGTGGGGCAGAGCCAGGGCAATGGTGCGGCTGACGCCGGGAGTCAGGGGCCGCACCGCCAGATCCTCCCGGTGGCCCTTCAGCAGCAGCTGGGGCACAATGGCAATGCCCAGTCCCTGCTCCACCATGGCAAGAATGGCATAGTCGTCCTTGGTGGTGAACTTGATGTGAGGGGAGATGCCCGCCTCGTCCAAAGCCCGGTGGGTGTCATGGGCGGAGTCCTGCAGCAGGCTGATAAAATCCTCTCCCCGCAGCTCCTCCGGAGGGATGGCCTCCAGAGCGCACAGCCGATGGCCCCGGGGAAGGATTACCACCAGAGGGTCTTGTGCCAGGGGAATGGTGCGCACCGGCCCGGGGGCGGGGAGGGTCACAAAGCCCACATCAATCTCCCCCTTCGCCAGCCACCGCTCCATGTCTGCATAGTCGCCGTTGAACAGCTTCAGCTCCACCCGGGGATGGCGTGCCTGGAAATCCCGGATAATCCCCGGCAGCCAATGGACTGCCACGCTGGTGAATGCACCCAGCCGGATGGTGCCGGCGTCTGCCTGCCGGATGTCCCGAGCCAGGTCCTGCAAAGCTGTATCCTCCTGCAAAATGGCCTGCATTTTAGGAAGCAGCAGCTTTCCCGCCTGGGTCAGCTGGATGCCGCTGCGGCTGCGGTTTAGCAGGGGAAGGCCAAATTCCTCCTCCAAATCCGAGAGAATGTGGCTGATGCGGGATTGGGTGGAGCCCAGGGACTGGGCGGCCCGGGTGAGGCTTCCCAGCCGGACGGTCTCCACAAAAGCCTGATATTTCCGTAGGCTCATAGGGCCTTTCTCCTTTCATGCGAAAAACTAATGCTGTTTTGTAAATAATAGCATAAAAGACAACCCCTTGGCAAGGCCTTTTTCTCCCGGGGAATGGGAAAAGAACCCTTGCACAGAGCCCTTTTCCGGTGTATAATCATACCAACCTAAAAACCGCATGGAAACATGAAAAAATCGCATGAAAGGTAGGGAGAGGTTATGGCGTATACGGAAATGGTGGTTTTTCTTCTGTACTTTGTGTTTATGCTGGGCATCGGGGTGTTCTTTTTCCTCCGTTCCAAGGGCGGGGGAGAAAAGGCCTACTTCCTGGGCGACCGGCAGATGGGGGCCTGGGTAGGAGCCCTGTCCGCCGGAGCATCGGATATGAGTGCCTGGGTGCTGATGGGTCTGCCTGCTTCCGTCTTTGTTGCCGGACTGGGTAAGGTCTGGATCGGGGTGGGACTGGGACTGGGCTACGCCGCCAGCTGGCTGCTGGAAGCCCCCCGGCTGCGCCGGTTCTCCATTGCCGCCGGGGATTCCATTACCATCCCCCAGTACCTGACCAACCGGTTCCTGTCCCGGAGTAAGGCTTTGCAGCTGCTGTGTGCGGTCATCTTCCTGGTGGCCTACACGGTCTACACCGCCTCCTCCATCAAGGCCTGCGGTACCCTTTTCCATACGGTAATGGGGGTGGACGCCCAGGCAGCCATGTACTTTGCGGCGGTGGTGATTGTGGGCTACACCTTCATGGGGGGCTTCTCGGCGGTTTGCTGGACGGACTTTTTCCAGGGACTTCTCATGCTGGGCGCTTTGCTCATTGCCCCCATTTTTGTGCTCACGGTGTTTTCCGGGGAGTTGAATCCGGCGGCACTGCCCCAGGGGTATTTTTCTATGAATACCTCCTGGCAGGAGATCGTCTCCGGCCTGGGCTGGGGCTTGGGGTACTTTGGAATGCCCCATATCATCATTCGGTTTATGTCTCTCCGGTCTGACCGGGAGTTGAAAAAATCCAGCGTCATCGGCATCAGCTGGACGGTGCTGATTCTTCTCATGTCGGTGCTCACTGGCGTGGTGGGGCGGATGTTCCTGGGGGAGCTGGAGGACAGCTCCACGGTGTTCATCTTCATGGTGCGGAAAATCTTTCCGGCGGTGATTTCCGGGATTTTGCTCTCCGCCATCTTGGCCGCTGCCATGTCCACGGCAGACAGCCAGCTTCTGGCCTCCGCCTCCGCCTTTGCCAGCGATGTGTATAAGCCGGTGTTCCGCCAAAAGGCCTCCGACCGGGAGATGCTCTGGGCGGGACGGATTGTAGTAGTCGTCATTGCCCTGGTGGCGGTGGCCATCGCCGCCAACCCCGCCTCCGGCACGGTGATGGCCCTGGTGGAAAACGCCTGGGGCGTGTTCGGCGCCGCCTTCGGGCCGGTGATTATGCTGAGCCTTTACTGGAAACGGTTGAACTTTGCCGGTGCATTGGCAGGTATCACCGCCGGGGCTTTGGGAGATATCGGCTGGCTGGTGTTCTTCAAGAGCACAGGGGTTTACGAGATTATCCCCGGCGTCCTTCTGGGGCTGCTGGCAGCGATTCTTGTGAGCCTCGTCACCAAGGCTCCTTCCCAGGAGGTGCTGGAACTGTACCGCCAGGGGAAAAAAGAGGTTCTATAATAAATGTTGGGGTCAGGGGAATGAGCCTGGCCCCAAAGTTATAATAATAGGTTGAACATAGAGACCAAAAACCTTACAATACAAGTATACCCCTACACGCAATCGAAAGGATGATCTCTATGTTCACGAACGATTATACCGCACAACTTCTTAATTTGGAAGATGTAATTATCACAAATGTGGAAAATATCTCTGATGAGCTGCACATTTACCTGGAACTTCCCGGCAGGGGCGGTGCTTTCCTATCTTCCAGGGCAGGTAATCTGCTCCATTTCTTCAATGGCGTCGTGGAGGAGCCGGGCTACCGGGGTATGGGCGGCAGAGTAGTAGACCTCCTTGCCCTCCCGGCGGCTTTCCACCAGACCGGCGTTTTTCAGCTGCCGCAGGTGGTGGCTCACGGCCGGGGCGGACATCTCCACCATGGCGGACAGGTTGGTGACACATTCCTGGCAGTGGCACAGCACCCAGAAAATCCGCACCCGGCTGCTGTCCCCCAGGAGGGTAAAGTATCGGGAAATGGCCTGAAAATTCTCAGGCTTTGGCATATGGGCCAGCTGCTCCATGGCCTGACCGTGATCGTGGGGAAGGGGATACATAGAAAACCTCCTTGTTACAGGTTCCGGGTGGAGAGAGCCCGCATGGCGTTGAGCACCGCCAGCACCATGACTCCCACATCCGCAAAGATGGCAAGCCACAGCCCGGCAAGATTCAAAGCGCCCAGCAGCAGGCACAAAAGCTTTACCCCAATGGCAAACACCACATTCTGCCGGACAATGGTCATGGTTTTTCGGCAGATTTTCATGGCCAGGGCAACCTTTTGGGGATTGTCGTCCATGAGCACAATGTCCGCCGCTTCAATGGCGGCATCGGAGCCCATGGCACCCATGGCAATGCCGATATCCGCCCGGGCCAGCACCGGGGCGTCGTTGATGCCGTCTCCCACAAAGACCAGAGTGGACTTGGGGGACTTCCGGGCAAGGAGGGCTTCCACCTTCTGCACCTTATCCCCCGGCAGCAGCTGGCTGTAAACCTCCGTCATTCCCAGGCGATTGCCCACATCCCGGGCAATGGCGTCGGAATCACCTGTGAGCATCACCGTCTGCTTCACGCCTGCGGCCTTCAGATCGGCAATGGCAGCTTTGGCAGTAGCCTTGGGCTGGTCAGCAATCAGGAAGCACCCGGCGTAGGCACCGTTCACCGCCATATGCACCGCCGTTCCCGGCTGGGGCAGCTCCGGACAGCGTAGTCCCAGAGAGGCCATAAGCCGGGGACTTCCCAGGGCTACGGGAATCCCATCCACCAGGGCGGTGACACCCAGGCCGCTTTGCTCCTGGATATTCTCCACCCGGTTTTCATCCAGGGGCTTTCCATAGGCCTTTACAATGCTCTTACTGATGGGGTGAGAGGAGGCACTTTCTGCCAGAGCCCCATAGGCAAGGAGGGTTTCCTCCGGCAGGGTATTGAAATAAATCCCCGCCAGAGAGAATTCGCCGGTGGTGAGAGTACCGGTCTTGTCAAATACCACCGTCTCCGCCTGAGCCAGGGCTTCCAGATAGTTGGAGCCCTTCACCAGAATCCCCTCCCGGCTGGCGCCGCCGATTCCGGCAAAGAAGGTCAGGGGAATGCTGATGACCAAAGCGCAGGGACAGCTGATGACCAGGAAGGTCAGGGCCCGATATACCCAGTCCCACCAGTCGGGGCTGAGGGACAGGAAAAGCATCCGGACAAGGGGCGGCAGCACCGCCAGAGCCAGGGCTGCACCGCAGACAATGGGGGTGTAGTACCGGGCAAATTTGGAGATGAAATGCTCGGATCTGGACTTGGCAGAGGTGGCATTTTCCACCAGATCCAGAATCCTGGATACGGTGGAGTCCCCAAACTCCCGGGTGGTGCGGATTTCCAGCACACCGGTAAGGTTAATGCAGCCGCTGATAATCTCGTCTCCCGGCTGCACCTCCCGGGGCAGGCTTTCTCCTGTGAGGGCGCTGGTGTTCAGGGTGGAGGTGCCGGATACCACAGTGCCGTCAATGGGCACCTTCTCTCCGGGATTTACCACAATGATGCTGCCAACGGCAACCTCCTCCGGGTCGGTCTGCACCAGGGCGCCGTCCACCCGGATGTTGGCATAGTCCGGGCGGATGTCCATGAGAGCCGCAATGTTTCTCCGGCTCTTTCCCACGGCGTAGCTCTGGAACAGCTCACCTACCTGATAAAAGAGCATGACGGCGATGGCCTCCAGGTAATCTCCCGTCCGGGTGAAGCCGATGAGGAGGGCTCCCACAGTAGCCACCGCCATGAGAAAGTTCTCGTCCAGCAGCTGCCCATGGGCAACCCCAATCCCGGCCTCCCGGAGAATGTCATAGCCGATGAGCAGATAGGGGACAAGGTATAAAATAAGCTTTGTCACCCCTTCTGCCGGAACAAAGGAAAGGGGAATGGTGAGGCACAGGGTCAGAAGAATCCGCAGGAGCATGATTTTCTGCTTTCTGGTCATAAAATCACCCCATTTTATCCAAGAAATTCAAAGTCATGGCTGGCTTTCCGGCAATTCTTCCGGAGCACCTCAAAAACCTCCTGGGGATTTGCACTTTCTTCAAATTCCACAATCAGCTTCTGCATCATAAAGTTCACCGTGGCGCTTTTCACACCGGGGGTCTTCTGGGCAGCCAATTCGGCCTTGTTGGCGCAGTTGGCACAGTCTACCTGAATCTTGTAGGTCTTTTTCATAGGGAATGGCTCCTTTCGATTAAGCAATTAAGCAAGCGTTTAATTGATTAACACCAGTATAGCCCATTCCGGGGAAAAAGTCAACAGGAAAAGATAAAAAGGCTCCCTTGCGAAAGGGAGCTGGCACCGAAGGCGACTGAGGGATTCACAGCAGACACTTCTTCAAAGTACAAACCTATGTGAAAAGGGGAAGGTTTTTTAGGGAATAGTGAAGAGTGATTAGGTAAGAAGTACCCAGGCGGAACCTGGGTATCCCCCCGCCTCGGCGGTGCCGAGGCACCCCCACAATGGCCAGGGGGGCTTTGTCCTAAGCACCTACTGCACCGCAGTAACGATACCGGGCGGGGCGGTGTGCCACCGCTGTCAATGCGTGTACAGTGCAGCTGTTTTTGTTCCCCGTTCTGCTCGGTAACGATACCGGGCACTGGAGGGGCAGTAACGATTTGCTGAAGATTTCCGAGCGAAATTGTCAGCGGCGACTCGCCGCAAAGAAATAACCCTTGGTGTTCCACCTGACCACAATGGACACCAAGGGTTATCTCTCTTCGTTGTTGGGTTCTATCATTGGTTAACCTCCTGTTCTGCGGAATCTCACAGCCTGTTCCCTGACAAAATTTGAGGTACTTCCATAAGAGCATGAATATTTACACAAGGAGCGACCAAAAAGGAATGGGCTGTGCAAGAGGGCTGTCGGTTTCTAACACACCTCTTATTGCCTGTATTATACCATGGGTTTTCCGGGGGCGCAACCGGGCAAGGTGTATGAGTTTTTCCTGCCCAATTTGTGAAAAAGATAGATTTTCCATGGGGCTTTCCGGTTGACACAATTTGGTGATTATGATATAGTAACATCGATAGGTTCGGGGATGCTTCCGAACCTTTTTTGCAAGAGAAGAAATTGGAAAGAAGTGGATATTATGGTTAAAATCCGGGAGTTTTTCCAAAGAAAGGACATTATTTTCTCGGGGAAGCGCTATGGCATCGACGCTCTGTCTGCCATGGCCCAGGGCCTGTTCTGCACCTTGCTGGTGGGTACCATTCTGGATACCCTGGGAAAGCAGCTGGGAATCGGCTTTCTCCAGGCAATCCTTGTGACCATCGGCGAAGGGGAAGGGGCTGTCAATTACACCATCGGCGGCCTGGCCAGCGCCATGGTGGGGCCGGGAATTGCGGTAGCCATCGGCTACGCCCTCCATGCCCCCAATCTGGTTCTGTTCTCCCTCATCCCAGTGGGCTTTGCCGCCAACGCCATGGGCGGCGCCGGAGGCCCTCTTTCCGTATACTTTGTGGCGGTGGTAGCCTCGGAGTTCGGCAAGCTGGTATCCAAGGAAACCAAGATCGATTTGCTGGTGACCCCCATTGTGACCATTCTGGTGGGAATCGGCTTTGCCTACCTGGTGGCGGCTCCCATCGGCGCCGGAGCCTACGCCGTGGGACAGGCAGTGATGTGGGCCACGGAGCTTCAGCCCTTCCTGATGGGTGTGCTGGTGTCGGTGATTGTGGGCATTGCCCTGACCCTGCCCATCAGCTCCGCAGCCATCTGCGCCGCTTTTTCCCTCACCGGGCTGGCGGGCGGCGCTGCGGTGGCCGGCTGCTGCGCCCAGATGGTGGGCTTCGCCGTGATGAGCTTCCGGGAAAACCGCTGGGGCGGCCTGGTAGCCCAGGGCGTGGGCACCTCCATGCTCCAGATGCCCAACATCGTGAAAAACCCCAGAATCTGGATTCCTCCCACCCTGGCCTCTGCCATCACCGGCCCTCTGGCAACCTGCCTGTTCCGGCTGGAGATGAACGGCGCTGCCGTGTCCTCCGGCATGGGCACCTGCGGCTTTGTGGGGCAGATTGGCGTGTATACCGGCTGGGTCAATGACGTGGCCTCCGGGGTGAAAGCCGCCATCACCCCCATGGACTGGATTGGAATGGTGCTCATCTGCTTTGTCCTTCCGGCGGTGCTCTCCTGGGCGTTCTGCCAGGTGCTGCGGAAGTGGGGCTGGATCAAAGAGAACGACCTGAAGCTGGATCTGTAAAACAAAAAAACGCCCATAGGCGGCGTAAAAAAGAAATAACCCTTGACTGCGGAATCTTTCGATTCTCCAACAGCCAAGGGTTATTTCTGTGCACTCTTGGTATCTAACATCATTGGTTAACCTCTCTTTCTACAGACTCAAGACACGACCTTCCAAAAGTCAATGGTTGTGAATTGCTTCCGTACCCAATTCCTTTATTGTTGTTTCAGAGAAATTTATGTAATCGGAAGAAATTGGAAGCGCCTGTCTTTCGATTCCCTTTTTCATAGGAATCTGGGGTGACTAAATCATTGGTATCACCTCTTTGTACCTAAATAATAGCATGGAGCCTTGCTCTTTGCAATAGGGAATGTCCCATAAAAATGTTCCGTAAAAATGGTGCAAAAGAGAGAAATACCAGATTTTATCCTGGAAATGATTGACATATGGAAAGCACCTGTGCTATGATAACTATGTTGTGGTGTATTTTTGCAGCCGGTTTTTCCGGCTGCTGATTTTTTGAAAAGAGGTTATGGATATGCAAACCGTGGCGCAGGTTTTGGCAGAGGAATACCGGGGAGAGATTCTGGATTTGGTTCACCATGGTTATATCTGCGTGGTGGATAAAGACAACCGGGTGGTGGCCTCTGCGGGAGACCCGGAGCAGGTGGTGTTTTACCGCTCCGCCTCCAAACCCTTCCAGGCCCTGCCGGTGATTGCCCGGGGGCTGGACAGGGAATATGGCCTGACGGAGGAGGAAACGGTGATTTTTGCCGGTTCCCACTTAGGAGAGGACTTCCACGTGGCTGCCCTCCGGTCCATTTTTGCCAAAACCGGTATGAATCCGGAGGATTTGATTATGAAGCCCACGGTGCCCGGCAGCCGGGAGCCAACGAGGAGCGGATTCGCCGGGGACTGCCGCCCCATAAGCTGTACCATAATTGCAGCGGCAAACACGCCGGGGCCATGCTGCTGCAAAAGGCCCTGGATCCGGCGCATATCCGGGACTACTGGAAAATGGAGTCTCGTGCCCAGCAGGAGATTCTTAGTACCGTGGCGGAACTTTCCCAGTACCCCAGGGAGCAGGTGGGGCTGGGGGTGGACGGCTGCGGCGTGCCGGTGTTTGCGGTGCCCATGAAGCACATTGCCATCGCCTTCAAAAACCTGGCCTGCCCGGACTGCATCCAGGATGCACAGCTCCAAACGGCCGCCAAAACCTTCGTCCCCAGAATCCACCGGTATCCCCACATGATGCGGGGCACCGGCTACCTCTGCTCTCTCATCAATCACGATCCCAACCTGGTGGCCAAGGGTGGGGCCAACGGCGTCTACGGCATCGGCATGAAAAAGGAGGGGGTGGGCATCTCCTTGAAGCTGGCTGACGGCACGGAACACCTGTGGCCTTTGCTCATCCGGGAGATTTTCCGCCAGCTGGGCTATGAAAACCCACAGACCCACGCCATGCTGGAAAGCCTCCACGGAGGTATCCTTTATAATGATAACGGCAGCCCGGTAGGATACTGCCGCCCGGTATTTACATTGGAAAAGAACACCTGAGGGAATCCCTTGGGTGTTATTTTTGTAATCTGACGGAATCCACTTCCCTTTGAATTTGAAAACGGCGGCAAACTGCCCAATGGTATCGGGATTTTCTCAAAAGTACTTGTAATATTTTGCAAAAAAGAATCGTTTCCAGGAACTTGCAAATTTATGCAGGAAATGGTATAATGCAGTAGTAAAATTATACCCAGAAGTGGGCAAATATGGTTGTATTGAAAAATTATGTTAACCATAAAGGCGGTGCATGATAGATGAAGAATGAAAATGGAAAATCCGGGAATCGCGCCTATGCCTGGACCAAGCCGGTAATTGCCATATTGGCGGTGCTGGTGGTGCTGAGCGCGGGCTTTCTGGGTAGCAGGTATGTGTACTTTATGTTGAAGGAACCTGCCCAGTCCACCACCTCTGTGCCGGATAACCTGATTGGAGGAGTTGAGGGGGATACCACCACCCAGCCTTCCACCACGGAACCGGGGGAGGAAACCCAGTCCACGGAGCCGTCCCAGGAGACCACCCAGGACGGTCAGGAGACGACGGAGCCCACCCAGGGCTCTGCCCCGGCTACACCCACCCCCACCGGGGATTCCCAGCAGGGGAGCAGTGTGCAGGCGCCTGTTTTGTCTTTGTACCAGGGGCGGCCGGAGGTGAATCAGCCTTTCCGGGTAAGCAATATGCTTCCCGGCGATCAGGTCACCCAGTATTTCTGCATCAAGGCCAGCCATGAAAAGGACATCACCCTGTTCTTCGAGACCCGGGTGAAGGAGCAGACCAAGGCGCTGGCGGATGTGCTGCATATCAAGGTGACCCACCTGGAAAGCGGCAAGGTGCTGCTGGACGATGTGCTGTCCCAGGTGGACGGCAAGGCTGTTTCCGAGAAGATTGCGGCACAGCAGAGCAAGGAAAGCGTCTGCTACTACCGGATTGACGTGTCCGTGGATACTTCCGTGGGCAATGAATACCAGGGCGCAGGGCTGGCGGCAGACTTTGTCTGGTATGTGGAAGACGAGGGTATGCTCAATCCCCCGGCCCAGACCGGCGATACGGCCCCGGTGCTTCTTTGGAGCGTGCTGGCCATGGCATCTTTGGGCCTGGTAGTGGTGCTGGCGCTGAGCAAGAGGGAGGAAAAGCAAAATGGATAAGGGCAATCAGACAAAAAGAAGAGCCTGGATGAGCATAGCGGCCGTCACGGTGCTTTTCTGTATGCTGGCGGTCACCACCTATGCATTGGTGCTCTCCATGGTGTCTGCGGAGGACAACATTTTCTCCATGGGCACGGTGCAAATCCAAATCAACGGCGGCAAGACCCTTTTCTCCGGTGAGGATATGAACATCGAGCCCGGCTACTCCGCAAAGAAGGATTTCACGGTGGATAACCTGGGAACGGCGGATGTGTATTACCGGCTGTATCTGGAGAATGTCTCCGGAGAGCTGGCGGACGGGCTGCTCTTCCAGATTTATGATGGAGAGAACCTGCTCTACAGCGCAAAGGCGGAGGCCTTTGTGAAGGAAGCTCCCTGCGTGGTGGATACCCTCCTGCCTGCCGGTGAGTCCCACACTCTGACCCTGGTGGTGAAGCTGGAGGAGTCCGCCGGAAATGATTTCCAGAGCGGCGGCGTGACCTTCGACCTCACTGCGGATGCAGTACAGGCCGCCAACAACCCGGACAAGGAATTTGAATAATTAGATTTTCAAATATTAGGGGGAAACTGCTATGAAATCAACAAAAAGAGCGCTGCTTACCAGCGGCCTTTGCCTGATGCTGACCGCTCTCATGCTCGTGGGCAGCACCTTCGCCTGGTTCACGGACTCTGTGACCAGCACAGGGAACAAAATCGAGACCGGCAAGCTGGACATTGGCGTGATTGGTTACCGGCTCAACGGTGACAAGTGGAGCGACCCGATTTGGGAGAACCAGCTGGCAAGCTCGCCGCTGATTACGGAAACCAACTGGGAGCCGGGACAGTACGGCGCAATCCTTCTGAAGGTCAGCAATTACAACAGTACATTGGCTGCAAAGGTGGATATTGAGTTTTCTGCCAGCGGCGAATTGGCGAATGCACTTTGGTACCGCCTGGAGGCTGTGCACACCATTAAAGCTGACTACAGGGCCGAGATGCTTGAAGCGCTGCAGTTTAAGGACAGCCGTCCCAGCACCGGCACTGCCGGGGCCACTTGCATGAGCAAGATTCAGGATGATTCGATAGCTCCGCTTACCCTTTACACGGATTACCATGACGGTGAGTACGGCTACTACCTGCTGGAGTACGGTATGTATACCGATGTGGGCAGTGAGTACCAGAACAAAAGCTTCAGCCTGAACTTTACCGTAAAGGCCACCCAGGCAGCTGAGGAAACAGACGGCTTTGGCAACAACGACTATGATGCCGATGCCGAGTATGCGGTTTCTGCTACCAACGAGAATTTTGCGGAAACAATCCGGAACGCCACACCGGGAACAACCGTTCTTCTGACAGAGAATGTGCAGACGAGCACCATTCCTGTCCCTGCTGGGGAAGTTACCCTGGATCTGAACGGCCATACCTTGCGCGTATCTGACCAAACCACCCTTAGTGGAGGCCAGAAGCTCACGCTGAAGAACGGCAGCTTTATTCGCCAGGGTGATTATAACTGGAACAGCTTGGATTTCGCTGTTATCGGCGGCGCATCCATGGAGCTGGATGGAGTTACATATACAGGAGCCGGTTTCCAGCCCCAGGGACAGGGGTCCACTGTGCGTATTGCAAACTCCACCGTTGTTTCCAAGACCTACTGCGTCAGCACCAATGCGTCCGCTTCCGCCAACCACGGTGTGAAGGTTGAAATTGAGAAATCTACCCTCAAGTGCACCGATGCGGACAGCGCAGCGATTTTGTTCAATGTGCCCGGAACCCTTACCGTGAAGGACAGCACACTGGAGGGCGGCCGTCAGGCATTGATTGTTCGGGGAGGCACAGCGGAACTGAGCGGTTGTGAACTGACTAACCGTGCCGAGTATACCAATACCAAGCAGTACTATGACAGCAGCTGGGGCTCCGGAAACGAAGTGCCTATGGCAGGCCTGGTGGTTGGCAACCGTGCCAACGCTTATCAGTATGCAGCTACCTGTACGCTGACAGACACTACAATCACGGTAGCAGGTACGGAAGTACCCGATATTTACATCTACGGCAATGCCGAAGAGGGGCTGGGTGCAACATTGACTTATCCCAGCGGTACGGATTACGAGATTGTAAAAGGCGGGAACGCCACAATCATCCAGAACTGAAATAGCAATATTAACCCGTCCCCGGCATAGCCGGGGCGGGAATCCAAGGGCATAAGGAAGCTTGTGCCTTTGGATTCCTGAAGAAATGGAAAGGAATGAAGTAAATGAAGAAAGCCTTAAGCATTGCAGGAAAGATACTGACAATTCTCATTGCGGTTTTTTCTGTAGGCGTTATGATATTTACCATTGTGTCGGTGAACACCATTGGAAAGGATGCGGCCCTGTTTGGTTACAAGCCATACATCGTCACGTCCAACTCCATGCAGGACACCTTCCAGGCGGGAGACCTGACGGTAAGCAAACAGGTGGATCCTGCTACCCTGGAGCCGGGGGACATTGTGACCTTCCGCTCCATTGACCCGGTGAACTACGGCCAGGTGGTGACCCATAAAATCAAATCCATCACCACCTATGAAGGCGAGCCCGCCTTTGTCACCTACGGTACGACCACCGGGGTGGAGGATGCCTATCCGGTGCCCTTCTCTCAGGTTCTGGGACAGTACCAGTTCCGGCTTCCCGGAATGGGAAATTTCTTCTACTTCCTCAAGTCCACCGCCGGCTATGTAACGGTGATTCTTCTGCCCTTCCTGCTTCTCATTATCCTCCAGGCGGTGAAGTTCTTCAAGCTGGTAGGACAGTACAAAGAGGAGCAGCGGGCGGAGCTGAATACGGAGCGTGCCCAGCTTCAGGCGGAGCGGGAGGAAACCGAACGGATGAAGCAGGAGCTGGAGCGGCTGCGGGCGCAGCTGGGAGAAAATGCTCCCCCCAAGACCGAGCCGGAAGCATCCAAGGCGCAGCCGGAAGCGCCCATGACTGAACCGGAAGCACCCAAGCCCCAGGAGGCATCTTCCCAGGAGAAGCCCAAGGCAGAAACCCAGACAGCACAAGAACCCTCCCAGCCGGAGGAGGAATCGATTGACGATATTATCCGGTGGATTAACGAAATGGAGCGTGATGGTCAATGAGAAGCAATCAGGCAAAACATAAGACCGCCCCGAAGGGCTCCCCGATTTTCCGCCGGGCGATTGTGGTGATGCTCACCCTGGCCCTGAGCATCGCCTGCTACGGTGTAACGGTATTCGCCTGGTTCCAGGCGGAGCTGCTGAATACGGGCAACACCATTACATCCGGCACCTACAGTCTTGCTGTAACAGTGGTGGAGAAAGATAATACGAACACCGGTGTTCAGGAGACCAACGGCAGCTTCGCCCTGACGGCTGGAAAGGGCTATACTGTCACCATTACCGCTGTGGGTACTACCAACGGTTACTGCAAAATTTCCAATGGTACCGATACCTGGTATACGGAAGCCATTTCCGGCGGGGAAGACTTTATCCTCACAATCTACCCCACAGAAGCTGTCAATTATACGTTTACGACTGTCTGGGGCGCTCCTCAGGGAGATGGGAAACTGACTTCCGGTGCCGAGATTGGCGAGTCTCCGGCAGAATCTCAGGAGGAGCCGGAAGTCCCTGTGGAGGATGGAATCACTCAGCCTGGGGATGATGTAACCAATCCTACCGAAACAGACCCCACGACCGCACCCACGGAGGCTGAGACTACAGCCCCCACGGAAGAACCCACCACAACTCCCACAGAAGAACCCACACCCACTGAGACTGTGACGGAAACCACCCAGCCCACCGTACAGGAGACGCCTGCAGAGGGCGAGCAGTAAATTCCAAGAACCGGAAGCGTAATGCTTCCGGTTTTTTCTGTTTGGGGGTTGCATTTTTTCCCAAGGTGTGCTATGGTATATATACCCCATGGGGGTATATGAAGGAGGGATACCATGAGCTGTGAAAAGTGCTGCTCTTTGCATGAGAACACCCAACGGCAGGCCGAACAGAAGAAAAAGCTGATTCACCGTCTGAACCGTTTGGAAGGACAGATCCGGGGAATCCGGAAAATGGTGGAGGAGGACGCCTACTGTACCGACATCCTGGTGCAGTCCGCTGCTGCCTCTGCCGCCATCAACAGCTTCAACCGGGAGCTGCTGGAGGCCCATATCCGCAGCTGCGTGGTGCGGGACATTCAGAACGACCAGCTGGAAGTCATCGACGAGCTGATGGGAACCCTCCAGAAGCTGATGAAATAGGAGGGATACCATGGAACACTTTATGGTAAAGGGCATGACCTGCGCCGCCTGCAGCGCCCGGGTGGAGAAGGCCGCCCGGTCTGTGCCGGGGGTGACGGATTGCTCTGTGAATTTGCTCACCGGGGATATGACGGTGGAAGGGCAGGTTTCCCCCCAGGAAGTCATCTCTGCGGTGGAAAAGGCCGGCTACCAAGCCAGCACCAAGGGCGGGGAAAAGACCCAAACCCCGAAGGCGGAGAAGGCCACCGGGAACCTTCCTGCCCGGTTGATTTCCTCTCTGATTTTCCTGGGGGTGCTGATGTATATTTCCATGGGACGGATGCTGTGGGATGTGCCCCTGCCGGCATTTCTGGAGCAGAGCAGCACCGCCTCGGCACTTGCCCAGCTGCTCCTTTCCGGCATCATTCTGGTGATTAACCAGCGGTTCTTTATCAGCGGCGCCAGGAGCCTTCTCCACGGTGCCCCCAATATGGACACCCTGGTGGCCCTGGGTGCCGGCGTCTCCTACGCCTACAGCACGGTGCTGGTATTCGCCATGGCTGGCGCAGAAGCGGCAGGAGAGGCGGAGAAGGCCGCTCATATGCTCCACGGGTTGTACTTTGAGTCTGCTGCCATGATTCTGGCCCTCATCACCCTGGGTAAGCTCCTGGAAGCCCGGGCCAAGGGCAAGACCACCAAGGCCCTGGAAGGGCTGATGGCTCTGGCGCCCCAGACAGCTGTGGTGCTGGTGGATGGGAAGGAGCAGGAGATCCCCATTGAGAAGCTGAAGGTGGGGGACATCTTTGTGGTGCGCCCCGGCGGCCGGATTCCCGTGGATGGGGAGATTGTAATGGGTCAGTGCGCCGTGGACCAGTCCGCCCTCACGGGAGAGAGTATCCCGGTGGACTTGCAGGAGGGTGACCGGGTCTACGCCGCCTGTATCAACATGACCGGCTACATCCAGTGTAAGGCTCTGCGGGTAGGGGAGGACACCACCTTGTCCCAGATTATCCGCATGGTGTCCGATGCTTCCGCTACCAAAGCCCCTATTGCCAAGGTGGCAGACCGGGTGGCAGGGATTTTCGTCCCCACAGTGCTGGGAATCTCCCTTGTGACCCTGGTTGTGTGGCTGATTGTGGGAGCACCCTTGAGCGATGCCCTGTCCCGGGCCATTACGGTGCTGGTTATCAGCTGCCCCTGCGCCCTGGGTCTGGCCACCCCAGTAGCGGTGATGGTAGGCAGCGGCTTGGGAGCCAGAAACGGCATCCTGTTCAAAAACGCCCCGGCGCTGGAGATGATGGGGCGGATTCACACCGTGGCCCTGGACAAAACCGGAACCATCACCCAAGGCTCTCCCAAGGTGACAGACGTGATTCCCCTGGGAGGCTGGGAGGAGACCGCCCTTTTGCAGCTGGCCTGTTCCCTGGAAAAGGGGAGCGAACACCCCCTGGCCAAGGCGATTTTGCAGGAGGGGGCGGAGCGAAACCTGAATATTACGGCGGTGGAGGACTTCCGGGTGTACCCGGGCAACGGCCTCACAGGGCGTTGGCAGGGGAAGGCTGTGGCCACCGGAAAGCCGGACTTTATCCGGGACTTTGCCCCCCTGGAAGAAGCCGCCCGGCTTCAGGCCGAGGCCCTTTCCCAGGCGGGAAAAACCCCGCTGTACTTTGCCTGTGACGGTGTGCTTGCAGGTGTGATTGCCGTAGCCGACCCGGTGAAGCCGGACAGCGCCCAGGCCATCAAGGAGCTCAAAACCCTGGGCATCCAGGTGGTGATGATTACCGGGGATAACGCCAGAACGGCGGAGGCCGTGGGCAAGCAGGCCGGGGTTGACCGGGTGGTTGCCAACGTGCTGCCTGACGGAAAAGCCCAGGCGGTGGAGAATCTCCAAAAGCAGGGCAAGGTCGCCATGGTGGGCGACGGCATCAACGATGCCCCGGCCCTGGCTACGGCGGATGTGGGTGTGGCCATCGGTGCCGGTGCAGACGTGGCCATTGACTCTGGGGATGTGGTGCTGGTGAACAGCAGCCTGAGCCAGCTGGTAAGCGCCGTGAAGCTCAGCCGCGCCACTCTGCGGAACATCCACGAAAATCTCTTCTGGGCGTTTTTCTATAACCTGCTGGGCATCCCCCTGGCTGCCGGGGTATTTCTGCCCCTTTTCCAATGGGAGCTGACCCCCATGTTCGGAGCGGCGGCCATGAGCCTTTCCAGCTTCTGCGTGGTGAGCAACGCCCTGCGGCTGAACTTCGCCAAAATCGGGGCAAAACCCCGGGAAAATACCATAATCCAACCTGAAAAGGAGAAGAAAACCATGAAAGTAACAGTTAAAATCGAAGGCATGATGTGTACCCATTGCAAGGCCCATGTGGAAAAGGCCATCGCCGCCATTGACGGCGTGACCTCCGTCACCGCCGACCATATGGCCGGCACCGCCACGGTGGAATCCACCCGGGAAATCCCCCAGGCGGAGCTGAAAGCAGCCGTGGAAGCCGCCGGATACACCTACCTGGGATAAAACACACCCCGGAGCCGAGGAAAGCCCCTCGGTTCCGGGGTATTTTTTCGGTGTTAAAAGCCGTTGCTTTACAAGCCAGGGGAATCGGCTTATAATGACGGCAAAGGATGGTGATACGGAAATGTTGGGAGATAACATTCAGAAATACCGGAAGGCCCGGGGACTTACCCAGGAGCAGCTCTCTGCCCAGATTCCCGTGGTACGGCAAACCCTGTCCAAATGGGAAAAGAACCTGTCGGTGCCGGATGCCCAGGCGCTGGTGCGCCTATCTCAGGTGCTGGAGGTGTCGGTGGAGGTCCTGCTGGACACTCCCCGGCAAGGGGAAAACCTGGCGGCGGAGCTGGCCCGGGTGAACGAGGCGTTGGCAGAGCGGAACCGGCAGCTGAAAAAAATAACCCTGGCAGGACGGCAACGGGGGAAAATCCTCTTTCTCTCCTTCCTGGCGCTGGGCATTGCCCTGGCTGTGAAAAATCCGGTGATTTCCGGGATTTCGGTAGGGGTGTGCCTTCTGATGGCCCTGGGGATTCTCTACCGGAACCTGTCCCTGTTGAGCCAGGGGCAGATGACCCCGGCACAAAACCGGCTGTTAAAAGTGGTTACGATTTTTGACGGCGTACTCTTTGCCGGGCTGGTGGTGCTGAGCGTCCTTGTGGGAACGGAAAGGGTGGTTTTCTCCCAGGCCCAGGAGAAGTGGCTCCTGGTGGGGCTCTTTTCCTGCCTGCTTCTTTTTGCTGGCGCTGTCTCTCCCAGGCTGCCCTTCCAGCGGCACACAGGCCTGCGGCTGCCCTGGACGGTACTGGACGAACCCACCTGGAACTTAGCCCACAAAATCCTGGGAATCATTGCCTTACCCCTTACGGTACTGTATGTGGCAGCTGCCCTGGCTTGTGAAGATGTGGACGCAGTTGCCCGGGTTTCCATTGGCGCCCTGCTCCTCTACATCGCCATACCAGGCCTGCTGTCCCTGATTTTCTATCTGAAACAATATGGACGGCTGAAATAAAAAACCTGGATAAGCCCTATCTTATTTTTCTATTCTACCAAGGGTACACTAAACTTGTCAACATATTTCTTGTGGTTGGAGGGTTGGCAAGTGGAATATGGAACGATTCGCATTAAGCTGGACGAGCTGTTGAAGGCATCCGGTCTTAGCAAGAACATGTTGAGCCATCGAGCTGAGATGCAGCGGACGCAGATCAACAATTATTGTAAAAACCAAATTACTCGTTTAGATATAGATGTCCTCGCAAGGCTTTGTACGGTGTTGAATTGTGGGATTGGCGATCTATTAGAATTTATACCACCAGAAAAGATAGAAAAATGAGGCTCGCAGGAGGCATAGCAATACTTTTCCAGCATATTGGACGGTTGGCATTTCAAATGGGAACGGCAAATTAATTATAAACGCAGTTGCAAATTCTGAAGCTCATTTTCTATTGGTTATCACCGAGAGTCTTTGCAAAATCACCGAAATACAACAAAAAAGAACCGGTCGAGATCTCGTGCATGAAATCTCGACCGGTTTTCTGTTATTGGGGAATTAACTTAGTATTACTTCGACTCTTTGCGGAAGCACATGAACCAGTCCAGGCAATACTGATTCTCGTTCTGGTTGTCCATCCGCTCCTTGGCTACGCCGCAGCTGCCGGCGGTGGGTACGATGACATCATCGCCGGGCCGCCAGTCCGCCGGGGTGGCGCAGGCATCGGCGTCCGCTTTCTGGAGCGCCAGAATGATACGCTTGATCTCGTCAAAGTTGCGGCCCGTGGACAACGGATAGTACAAGATGGTTCTCACCACGCCGTTGGGGTCGATGACAAACACCGCCCGTACCGCCTGGGTGTTGGACTGTCCCGGCTGGATCATGCCGTACTTATTGGCCACCTCCATGCGGATATCCTCGATGAGGGGGAAGGTCACATTGATGTGTTTCTTACCGTTCCACTCCAGCTCCTGGATCTTCCGCAGCCAGGCGATGTGGGAGTAGATGGAGTCCACTGAAAGGCCCACCAGCTCAGTATTGAGAGCCTTGAACTCGTCAATCATGGAGCCGAAGGTCATAAACTCCGTGGTGCAGACCGGGGTAAAATCCGCAGGATGGGAGAAGAGGATTACCCATTTGCCGGCGTAATCCCCCGGGAATTTGATAGGGCCCTGGGTGGTGACAGCCTCGAAGGACGGGGCCTTGTCGCCAATAAGAGGCATTCTGTTTTCCTGATCCATGGTAAGCGCTCCTTTCGTTAGCAGTCAAGTTCGATGAAAACGATATATGAGTTCTTTGGAGAAAGGCCGTAATACTCCATCTGAAACAGCGTTAACCCAGCAGCTCGCTCTCCAGATCCTGCAGCATGATGTCCAGTGCGGAGATACCACCCTCGGCGGTGTACCACACGGCGGGGTGAG
>DVGG01000048.1 GCA_018712825.1 Candidatus Faecousia excrementipullorum
TTTTCCAGACAAAAGAATGGAAAACAGAGGAATACTTTGTGTATTTCCTGTTTTTCATTCTGCATGGATGGGAAAAAAGATCCGCTGCTCGGCCGCAGACGATTGATTCAGCCCCTCCCCCCAAAAAAGGAGGAATGGATATATGGCGTTTTTATACCCGGATACAGGGCTTCCGCCCTTTTTCATGTACCCCCGGTTCCTGCTGGAAACGGATTTAAGCGATACCGCCCGACTGGTGTATATCCTGCTGCTGGACCGGGCCCGGCTGTCCCAGACCAACCCCCAATGGCAGGACGAAACCGGCCGGGTGTTTGTTTTCTACACCATTACGGAGCTGGGGCGGGGGTTGGGGAAAACGAGTGTGACCGTGAAAACCGCCCTGCGGCAGCTGGAAGAGGCAGGGCTGATTCTCCGCCGGAGCCAAAAGCAGGGAACCCCCAGCCGGATTTATGTGGCCTTCCCCGAAGGTACCCGGAAAGAAAACTGTCCCGGTACCCGGAAAGAAAATTTTCAGAACCCGGTCAGAAAACTGTCCCCTAATTATAATAAGAGAAATAATAAGAAGATAAATAATTACATCATAAAGGGATTGGATTATTCCTACGAAGAAGGAGAGAGCCTATGATTACTTTGGAAAGCCAGCCGGAAGGCCTGTTCCGGAATCCCAGCCTGAAGGTGGACACCTACTTAGACGAAGCCACAAACCTTTTGTACTGCAAAAAATGCCGCACACCCCGCCAGAAGCGGATAGAGGTGTGCGGCAGAATTTTTACCCCCTTGTGCCTGTGCGCTTGCCTTACCCGGGCAGAGGAAGCCCGGGAGGCGGAGGTGAAGCACCGGGAGTTTCTGGACCGGGTGGCAAAGAACCGGAGCCTGGGCCTGCCGGAGCCGGAGCTGCGGAAGCATACTTTTGCAAACGACCTGGGCTTCAACGCCCCTCAGATGGAGCTGGCGAAGGCGTATGTGGCCCATTGGGAGGAAAACGAGCGGCAGGGAAAGGGGCTGCTGCTTTGGGGCAACGTGGGCACCGGGAAAAGCTATCTGGCCGGGTGCATCGCCAACGCTCTGCTGGATTGCGGGGTGCCGGTGCTGATGACCAACTTCTCCCGGCTTCTTAACCGCCTGACGGACTTTTCCGCCGGGGACAAAAACGCCTACATCCAGAGCCTCAACGCCTACCGGCTGCTGATTGTGGACGATTTGGGGGTGGAGCGGGGCTCGGACTTTGTGAAGGAGCAGGTATTTCAAATCGTAGACAGCCGCTACCGCACCGGCCTTCCCATGATTATCACCACCAACCTGCCCCTGTCCCGGCTGAAAGACCCCCAGGACCTGGCCTACGCCCGGATTTACGACCGCCTCCTGGAGCGGTGCACTCCCATCCTGGTAAACGAAAGGAACATCCGCATGACCCTGGCCGGAGAGCAAAAGCGGTCGGTGTGACGCCGGGGCGGGTTGTCCACGAAAAAAGGAAGAAACTGGACGGGCTGGGGGGAATAGATTGGATGTGGAGGTGAAGCGGTATGATTGCCGCCTTTTTGCTGCTTTTTGGCAGCATTTTTTACCCTTTGCACCTGTCCCCCGGGAGCTTTCCCCAGCCCCTGAGCCAGCAGGAGGAGGCGCATTATCTCCGGCTGGCGGGGCAGGGGGACCTGGAGGCCCGGAATGTCCTGATTTCCCACAATCTCCGGCTGGTGGCTCACATTATGAAGAAATACTACGCCCAGGCCTCCGACCAGGAGGACTTGATTTCCATCGGCACCATCGGCCTCATCAAGGGCATCACCACCTTCAAGCCCGACAAGGGGGTGCGCCTTGCCACCTATGCTGCCCGGTGCGTAGAAAATGAAATCCTTATGCACTTCCGCAGCCAGAAAAAAAGCGCCCAGGATGTGTCCCTCTCGGACTACATAGACACAGGCAGCGATGGGGCGGCCCTTTCCCTCATGGACGTGGTGGGGGATGGGCCGGATCTGCTGGAGGAGATGGCCACGGCGGAGCAGGTGGGGCAGCTGCGCAAAGCCGTGGAGGTGTGCCTGACGGAGCAGGAGCGGCAGGTGATTGTGCTGCGGTACGGCCTGGGGGGCGGGAGCCCCTGCCGCCAGCGGGAGGTGGCACAGCGCTGCGGCGTCAGCCGCAGCTATGTCTCCCGGATAGAGAAGCGGGCCTTGGAAAAACTCCGCCGCTACCTGGAAAACGGCACGCCGCAGGCTCCCTTGCCAAAGGGAGCTGGCACGGCGCAGCCGTGACTGAGGGATTCACAGTTGGCACTTTCCGTAAGTACAAACCTATGTGGAAAGGGGAAGGTTTTTTAGTGAATAGTGAAGAGGGAATAGGTAAGAAGTTCCGCAGGCTTTGCCTGCGGAATCCCCCCGCCTCGGCAAGCCGAGGCACCCCCCTTTCGCAAGGGGGGCTTCGTCGCTGCACCCCAAAGGCTCCCTTGCCAAAGGGAGCTGGCACGCCGTAGGCGTGACTGAGGGATTCACAGTTGGCACTTTCCGTAAGTACAAACCTATGTGGAAACCTGCCACCCTGGGGAATCCCCCCGCCTCGGCAAGCCGAGGCACCCCCCTTTGGCAAGGGGGGCTTCGTCGCTGCACCCCAAAGGCTCCCTTGCCAAAGGGAGCTGGCACGGCGCAGCCGTGACTGAGGGATTCACAGTTGGCACTTTCCGTAAGTACAAACCTATGTGGAAACCTGCCACCCTGGGGAATCCCCCCGGTTTGGCTTCGCCAAACCACCCCCCTTTCGCAAGGGGGGCTTTGGGCTGGGGGGTTTGTCAGGTGTGTCCGCTTTCAACGTTGGATGTAGCGACTACCTGGGCACCGTATAGATTCTCCAAAAGTACCTGGCCCAGGGTGATGGGGGCGTTTACCGGGAGGGCTTTGAGAACCTCCATGGCATCCATCAGCTTTTCCCGGGGGATGGGGGCGGCGGTTTTGACGCTTACCATGGCGTTTTCCCGGTTCGCTACCCGCAAGGCGGTGGTGAGGGTGCGCATGGGACAGGTGACCTCCTGGCGGGCGTAGTCCTCCCCTCTGGGGCAGGTGTTGCCGGTGACGGTGAGATTTTCCAGGTCGATTTCCAGGGCGCAGCCTCTGGGGCAGATGATACAGGCCATGCTTCGTTTCATTTTGCCACCTCCATCTCAATGCGGATGGGCTCCCGGACGTGGGCGGTCAGCTCCCGGGACAACGGGATGCGCTCCATCTCTCCGGGGACGGCTCTGGGGCGGCGAACCTGGCGCAGCACCTGTTCCCCCGCCCGAACCCGGTAGACAACAGCCCCACAGGGCTTGCTCACCCGGAAGGACAGCACCAGCTCCTGCCCGGGGGTGAGGGACTGGGGCACCACGTACCGGATGCCCTCGCCCGGCTCCACCGGCAGGGTTTCTTTTCTCCGGCTCTTTCCCAGGGCAAAGGCGGCGGCAGCCTTTCCTGCCCGCTCCCCTTCCTGGGTTACATAATCTACCAAATCATGGACTTGCAGCACGTTGCCGCAGGCGAAAATCCCCGGCACCCTGGTCTGGCATCGGCTGTCCACCAATGGGCCGCCGGTGATGTTGTCTAAGGGAACCCCAGCCTGCCGGGACAGCTCGTTTTCCGGAATCAGTCCCACGGAAAGCAGCAGGGTGTCGCAGGCCGCAAACCGCCGGGTGGCAGGGATGGGGCGGCGCTGACCGTCCACCTCCACCAATGTCACCCCCTCCACCCGCTCTTTTCCGTGAATCTCCTCCACGGTGGTGGAAAGGTACAGAGGAATCCCAAAATCCTCCAGGCACTGGACGATGTTCCGGGTGAGGCCCCCGGGGTAGGGCATGATTTCGCACACTGCCTCCACCTTCGCCCCCTCCAGAGTCATCCGCCGGGCCATAATCAGGCCGATGTCCCCGGAGCCTAAGATGACTACCCGTTTTCCAGGCAGAAAGCCCATGCAGTTAATGAGCTTCTGGGCGGTTCCGGCGGTGTAGACCCCGGCAGGTCGGGTGCCGGGAATCCCCAGAGCCCCCCGGCTCCGCTCCCGGCAGCCCATGGCCAGCACCACAGCCCCGGCCTGAATCTGCCGGAGGCCCTCCGGGCTTTGCACCGTCACCAGCCGCTCCGGGGTCAAACCAATCACCGTGGCGTTCCGGTACAGAGGAATCCCCCGGTTTTCTGCCTCCCGGGCATAGTGGGCCCCGTACTCAGGGCCGGTCAGCTCCTGCCCCAAAGTGTGCAGGCCGAAGCCCGGGTGGATGCACTGGCGGAGAATCCCCCCGGGGGCGGACTCTCTGTCCAGCAGGAGCACATGGGCCCCTGCATCGTAAGCGGCGGCAGCGGCAGACAGCCCTGCCGGCCCTGCCCCGATGACCACCACGTCATGCTTTTCCATAGCTTCCTCCTTTTTCCAGCAGCCGGGACGCTCCTCCCGCTTTGGTCACTTCCTCCGGGGCAATCCCCAGCTCCTTTGCCAGGGTGGTGAGAATATTGGGGGTGCAGAAGCCCCCCTGGCACCTGCCCATCATGGCCCGGGTGCGGCGCTTGATGCCGTCCATATCCAAAGGCCGGGGATTGACCAGGCAGGCCGCCCGGATTTCCCCCAGGCTCACCCCCTCGCAGCGGCACACAATCTTGCCGTACTCCGGGTGAAGCCGGATGTAATCGTTCTTTTCCTCCAAAGAAAGCTCCCGGAAGAAATGGGGATTTTCCCGGATGGGATTGAAATTGGGATTTTCCTCTTTGGGCAGAGGCAGATTTTCTGCAATGTACCGCCCCAGAGCCACGCAGCAGCTGAGGCCGGGGGAGTCGATGGCGGCGGCGTGGAAAAGCCCCGGCACAGCCTGGCCTAAGAGAAAGTCCTTTCCCGGTGTGGAGGCCCGGATGCCGGCGAAGGCGGCAATCACCTGCCGGTAGTCCACCCCCGGCACGCTTTTTCTGCCCAGGGTTTTCACCGTCTCCAGCCCCTGACGGGTGGTGCCGGTGCAGTCGCCGCCCGGGACACGCTGGGCGGTGGGGCCTACCAAGAGGTTTCCGTCCACCGTGGGGGTGACCAAAATGCCCTTGCCCGCTTTCGTGGGCACCTGGAAGATGGTGCGGCTGACCAAAGCGCCCTGGTTCTTGTCCAGCAGCACATACTCTCCGGCCCTTGGGAGGATTTCCGGGAGGGGGTCTCCTGCCAGCCGGCCAATCTCCCCGGCGTGGACGCCGGCGCAGTTTACAATCCACTGGGCCTGCACCGATTCCCCCCGGGAGCTTCTCAGGACGAAGCCGGTTTCCTTCTTCTGAATCTCTGATACCCGGAAGTTCCGGTAAAGCGCCACCCCGTTGTCCATGGCGTTGCCCACGGCGGCGATGGTCAGCTCGTAGGGGCAGATGATCCCGGAGGTGGCGGCCAGGAGCACCCGGGTCACCATGGGGGAAAGCCCCGGCTCCAAGGCCCTGGCCTCCTCTCCGGTGAGGAGGGACAGGCCGGGAATCTGATTCTCCTGACCCCGGCGGTAAAGGGCTTCCAGCTGCCCTTCCTCCTCCGGGGAGAAGGCGCAGACGAAGGCACCGTTGTTTTTGTGGGGCACACGAAGCTGACGGGCGGCTTCATACAGGAGGGGATTTCCCTCCCGGTTGAACCGGGCTTTGAGAGTCCCCGGCTCCGGGTCGTAGCCGGCGTGGATGATGCCGGAGTTGGCCTTGGAGGCACCCATGGCCACGTCATTTTCTGCCTCCAAAAGGCAGATTTTCAGCCGATACCGGGAAAGCTCCCGGGCAGCCATGGCGCCAACCACCCCGGCGCCGATAATTGCCACCTGATATTCCAAGAAAAACCCCTCCTTCATAGGCGTTGTATAGTTAGTATAACTTATCCTTTGGATTTTGGCAACCGTTTGTGAAAATTTGCTTAAAAAATTTTACTCTACTGGCGGTAGAGAGGAAAAAACCCGGTATTCCACCAGGGCGTTCCCCGGTTTTCACCGGTAGATTGCCATGAGGCCGGCTTTTCTGCTACAATGGAGGCAAAGAAATCGGGCCCCTTGCCCGGAAAGAGAAGGAGCGATCCCTATGGGTTTTCAGATTTTTACCGATTCGGCAGCCAACCTGCCCACCCCCTTTGCCAAGGAGCATAACATCGGCGTCCTGTGCCTGTCCTACTGCATGGAGGGCAAGAGCTACCAGTGTCCCGACACGGAGGACTTTGACTATCCTGCCTACTATGAGGCCATGATGAACGGCCCGGTGATCACCACCAGCCAGGTCACCCCGGGGCAGTACATGGAGCAGCTGGAGCCGGTGCTGGCAGCCGGGGAGGATGTGCTGTTTGTGTCCCTGTCCTCCGGCATCAGCGGCTGCTACGCCTCCGGCTGCATGGCCCGGGAGCAGCTGCTGGAAAAGTATCCCCAGCGGCAGATTGTGATGGTGGACAGCATGGGTGCCGGCATGGGCGAGGGGATTCTGGTGACCAAGGCTCTGGAGTATAGAGCCCAGGGCATGACCGCCCGGGAGGCGGGGGAGAAGCTGGAGGCTCTGAAGAAGAACCTGTGCCAGATTTTCTCTGTGGATGACCTGATGTACCTGAAAAAAGGCGGCCGCCTCTCCGGCGCATCCGCATTGCTGGGCTCGGTGCTGAATATCAAGCCCCTGCTGAAGGGCTCTGCCGAGGGTAAAATCGTCCCCTTCGGCAAGGTGCGGGGAAGAAAGGCCCTTTTGAACCGGCTGGCAGAGATTTACAAGGAGCGGGTGGTAAACCCCGGAGAGCAGCTTGTGGCCATCTCCCACTGTGACTGCCCGGAGGATGCCCGGTATCTGAAAGAGCAAATCCTCTCCGCCCACCCCCCCAGGGAGCTGTGGGTGGTAAACCACGAGCCGGTCACCGGCTCCTACCTGGGCAAAGGGGGCATCGCCCTGTTCTTCCTGGGAGACGAGGACGTGCGGAACATCTGAAAAAAGGAGCGGCCACGAAAGTGACCGCTCCTTGTATATATTGAGCGCCCAAAGCCCCCCTTGTGAAAGGGGGGTGCCTCGGCTTGCCGAGGCGGGGGGATACCCAGGCACCGCCTGGGTACTTCTTCCCTATTCACTCTTCACTATTCACTAAAAAACCTTCCCCTTTCCACATAGGTTGGTACTTTGAAGAAGTGCCAACTGTGAATCCCTCAGTCACGGCTGCGCCGTGCCAGCTCCCTTTGGCAAGGGAGCCTTTGGGGTGCACAGACCAAAGCCCCCCTTGTCAAAGGGGGGTGCCTCGGCTTGCCGAGGCGGGGGGATTCCGTGGCCAAGGCCACGGACTTATTCACTATTCACTCTTCACTATTCACTAAAAAACCTTCCCCTTTCCACATAGGTTTGTACTTATAGGAAGTGCCAACTGTGAATCCCTCAGTCGCCTCCGGCGCCAGCTCCCTTTGGCAAGGGAGCCTTTGGGTGCGGTATCGATACCGGGCGGGGTAGGGAAGTAGCGATTCGTAGGAAGCCGCCGTGGGCAATGACAGCGGCGGCACGCCGCCCCTTTCACAAGGGAGCCTTTTTGCCTTCGGTATCGTTACCGAGCGGAAAGGGGAGCGAAAACAGCTGCACCATGCATTGACAGCGGAAGCACGCCGCCCCCGGAAGGGTTCCGGGGGCGGTGGTTTTATATGAGCTGCTGTTCGTTGATAATCAGCTTGAATTGCAGGCCCAGTTTTTCGGCGGCTTTGCGGCAGAGGATCATCCGGCCCATGAAGATTTCAAAGTAGTCCATCACGGAGCCGTATTTGGTGTCCACGTCCAGCTTCAGCTTGATGAGGGTCTTTTCCTCGTTGATTTTCAAGGCGGCCTTCTTCACCGAGTAGTTCACCCGGTCGTGGATGTCGAAGGTGGACTTGTCGGTGTTCCGCACCCGGCTGCGGCGGACGTCTGCCTTGTCCGCCAGAATCATGGCGGCGGATACGGCGTTTACCGGCACGCCGGTGCCCTCGTCGTGGTTGCCGATGGCGGTGACGATGGTGGCGGTCTCCGCCGGGTCGCAGGCCATGTCGTTGAGAATGCTCCAGGCCATCACCGCCCCGGACTGGGAGTGGTCCTTTCGGTTTACCAGGTTGCCGATGTCGTGAAGGTATCCGGCGATTTTCGCCAGCTCCACGGTGCGCTCGTCATAGCCCAGGGTCTGCAAAATATAGCCGGCGGTTTCCGCCACGTGCATCACGTGGGCAAAGCTGTGTTCCGTAAAGCCCAGGGCGGCCAGGGATTCGTCGGCACGGATAATATAGGTACGAACGGCCTCGCTTTTGGTAATCTGTTCGTAGGTAAGCATAGAATCATCTCCTTTTGCTCCCACTATACCACAATTCTTTCCCGGTCAAAAGGGGAAAACCGGAAATTTTACAAAGATTTTGCATAAGGCGGGGAAACCTCCGGGACAGAGGATTGCATTTTCTCCAGAGAGGGTGTATAATGTTGGAAAACGATTCCAAGGAGGATGCGCAAATGAAAACAACCAAGCGTTCCATGCTGGTCAGCGGCCTGTGCCTGCTGCTGACGGCAGTTATGCTCATGGGCAGCACCTTTGCCTGGTTCACCGACTCCGTGACCAACACGGGCAATGTGATTACTGCCGGTAATCTTTCCATCGATGCCTTTGCCTATGACGTGGGCACCGGCGGCACCATTGTTACCATCCAGGGGGTAAACGGCAGCCAGCCCATTACCTTTGAAGCTCAGGGGCAGGATCTGAAAACCGTCACTACCCCCATTCTCAATGGGGAAATCGACTGGGAGCCGGGGATGTCCAATGCCAAGCTCCTCACCGTCACCAACAGCGGCAGCCTGGCTGCCAACATCCGTCTGAGCTTTGCCGTCACCGACGGGGGCCTGCAGGATGCTCTGTGGTTTGACTTTGTCCGGGTAGACGAAAACGGCAATGTCCAGGGCCAGTTTGAAAAGCGGCCCATGTCCACCCTGAACCAGCTGGCTGAGGCTATGGTGATGACCCTGAAGCCGGATGAGACCCTGCGCTTCGTGCTGGTCTACGGCATGTACGAGTCCGCCGGCAACCGATTCCAGGCCAAGACCTTCTCTGCCGATGTGGCCATCCTGGCTACCCAGGCTCCCGTGGAGGCCGACGGCTTCGGCAAGGATGACTACGATGCAGAGGCTGCCTTCTCCGCTGTCAGCAACGACACCTTTGTGGAGAGCATGGAAAAGGGCGGCGTTACCGCTGTGGACAGCTCCTTTGTCTGGGATGAGAATATTACCCTGAACGGCACCACCGCTTCCGTGCTGGAGCTGAACCCGGAAACCGTGGTTACCGTGACCAAGGATGGTATTTTTGACCTGTACGGCTCCTCTGCCCTCACCATCCGGGGCGAGGGTACTCTGGAGCAGGATATGGAATCGGAAATCGGCTATCTGGTTCGGGCTGCCGGGGATTCCACGGTGGTCATTGAGGGCGGTACCTTCATTGGCGGTCTGACCTGCATCCAGGCCGGAGACAATGCCCAGGTGGAGATCTACGGCGGACACTTTGAGGCGCTGGAGGACTGGAAAGGAACCTACTGGCTGTTGAATCTGATTGACAATTCCAACGCCAGCATCAAGGTTTACGGCGGCACCTTCGTAAACTTTGACCCCTCCAACAGCAAGACGGAAAATCCTGTTGCCAACTTTGTGGCCGAGGGCTACAAGGTGGTTTCCGAAATTCAGGCTAATGGCGACATCTGGTACACCGTGGTACCGGAATAAACCCCATAGACAGCACACCCCGGCAGCTGCGGCTGCCGGGGATTTTCTGTTGGGGCAGGTACGGCGGATGGAAAGGGAGCGGTTCACTTCGGCCTCCGGGGTTTTTCATTGACAAAGCCCCGGCTGAGGGATAAAATAGGGGGAGAATCTGCAATAACAGGAGAGATTGCTATGAATCAGAATTTAGAGACTTTGTGCATTCAGGCCGGGTACACTCCCGGCAACGGGGAGCCCCGGCAGGTTCCCATTGTTCAGAGCACTACCTTCAAATATGCCACCTCTCAGGATATGGGAAAGCTTTTTGACCTGGAGGAGGCCGGCTACTTCTACTCCCGGCTGGCAAACCCCACCTGCGACGCCGTAGCCGCCAAGATTGCCGCCCTGGAGGGAGGCACCGCAGCCATGCTCACCGGCTCCGGTCAGGCTGCCAACTTCTATGCGGTCTTCAACATCGCCGGCTGCGGCGATCATGTGGTGGCCAGCACCGCCATCTACGGCGGCACCTACAACCTGCTGAGTGTCACCATGAAGCGTATGGGCATCGACGTGACCTTTGTAGACCCGGATGCCTCCGAGGAGGAGCTGAGCAAGGCTTTCCGGGAGAACACCAAGGCTATGTTCGGCGAGACCATTGCCAATCCTGCCCTGAATGTGCTGGACATTGAGAAGTTTGCAAAAGTTGCCCACGCCCATGGGGTGCCCCTGATTGTGGACAACACCTTCGCCACCCCGGTAAACTGCCGGCCTATGGAGTGGGGTGCGGACATTGTGACCCACTCCACCACCAAGTACATGGACGGCCACGGCGCAGCTCTGGGCGGCGTGGTGGTGGACAGCGGCAAGTTCGACTGGACCGAGTATCCTGACAAGTTCCCCGGCCTGTGCACCCCCGACGAGAGCTACCATGGCGTGACCTACACGGAGCGGTTCGGTCTTGCCGGTGCCTTCATCACCAAGTGCACCGCCCAGCTCATGCGGGACCTGGGCTCCGTCCAGTCCCCCCAGAACGCCTTTTATCTGAACCTGGGGCTGGAGAGCCTGCCCTTCCGGATGCGGCAGCACTGCGCCAACGCCCAGGCCATTGCGGAGTTCCTCAGCGCCCATCCCAAGGTGGCGTGGGTGAAGTACTGCGGCCTGAAAGGGGACAAGTACTATGCGCTGGCTCAGAAATATCTGCCCAACGGCTCCTGCGGCGTGATTTCCTTCGGTCTGAAAAGCGGCCGGAAGGGGGCGGAGAACTTCATGGAGCATCTGAAGCTGGGTGCCATCGAGACCCACGTGGCAGACTCCCGCACCTGCTGCCTCCACCCCGCCAGCACCACCCACCGGCAGATGACCGACGCCGAGCTGGAAGCCGCCGGGGTAGGTGCCGACCTGATCCGCCTGTCCTGCGGCCTGGAAAACACCCAGGATCTGATTGCAGACCTGGCTCAGGCCATCGAAAAAGCGTAAAAACCCGGAGCCCGGCGGGGTGTGCCCCCGGTGGCAATTTCCCACGGCGGGCAGTGCCCGCAGCCGATTTCGCACCAAGCTGGTCTGTACTCGTCACTTCCCTGACCCGCCCGGTATCGTTACCGAGCAGAATGGGGAGCGAAAACAGCTGCACTGTGCACGCATTGACAGCGGCGGTACGCCGCCCCGCCCGGTATCGTTACTGCGGTGCAGTAGGTGCTTAGGACAAAGCCCCCCTTGCCAAAGGGGGGTGGTTTGGCGAAGCCAAACCGGGGGGATAAGAGGCTTGCAGGTTTCCACATTGGTCTGTATTTTAGGTGAGTGCCCGCTGTAGAATTCCTCAGTCAAAAATCAAAGATTTTTGCCAGCTCCCTTTGGCAAGGGAGCCTTTGGGGTGCAGCGACGAAGCCCCCCTGGCCATTGTGGGGGTGCCTCGGCACCGCCGAGGCGGGGGGATTCCGCAGGCAAAGCCTGCGGAACTTCTTACCTATTCCCTCTTCACTATTCCCTAAAAAACCTTCCCCTTTCCACACGGGTTTGTACTTTGAAGAAGTG
>DVGG01000049.1 GCA_018712825.1 Candidatus Faecousia excrementipullorum
ACCCCAGTTTTGCCTGACGCAAAACTGGGGTTTCTCGACGGTCTGAGCGCAGGTGTAAAATGCACCTGCGCTTTTTTTGACATTTGCCGGTCGATACATTAAAATAGAATGAGAATCCGGAAGATGCAACCGCCGGTTGCGGAAGTGCAAGCCCAAAAAGGTAGCTTCGCAACCGCCTTTTCTTTATAATGAAGGTACAATATATATAAGGAGGCGCTTACTATGAAGCTATCTGAAAAGATCTACTACTGCCGGAAAAAGGCGGGAATGTCCCAGGAGGCCCTGGCGGCGAGAATCGGGGTGTCCCGGCAGGCGGTGAGTAAGTGGGAGACCGGGGAGGCAGAGCCGGAACTGGGGAAGCTGCGGCTGCTGGCAGAGGCCTTCGGGGTCTCCGCAGACTGGCTCCTTTCGGAAGCGGAGCCCCAGCCGGAACCCGCTGCCGAACCCACCCACGGAACTTCGGAACATTCCGGCGGAATTGACCGGCTTCCCGGAGTAATCGGAAAGCTCTTCCGGCGCTATGGTTGGCTGGCTGGGGTGTACCTGGCTTTCGGCGGCGGTGCCATGGCGTTGGTGGGCTGCCTGGCCCGCACGATGACCCGGCGTATGTTTCAGACCATTCCGGACATGGGAGGCACCACCGGAGATATGATGCAGCGGTTCTCTGCCAACAGTCCCGTGACCTTGATGGGTAATGTCATTCTGGTGGTGGGAATTCTCATTATGCTGGCAGGCATCCTTCTGGCAATCATTCTGAAAAAACGCAGCCGGGGGCAGTAATCGGAAAGAAGGGCCTGTTGCGAACGGACGTTTTGCAGAAAGCCCCGTAAATACCTCCCTCCGGGAGGGAGGTGGCTTGGGGCGCAGACCCAAGCCGGAGGGAGCCAGCGGGCACATAGCTTATTTGACTGCCAGAGGTGGTACATCCCCAAGACTGTCACATCTCCTGCGCTGATTGGAGGAAAGTACGGGTAAAAACAGCATTGGGTGTCGACAACCTCCAGCAAGTACCACACCCAAAGCAAACCGTCAGTTTGCCGCCCGCAGGCTCCCTCAGACACGGCTGCGCCGTGCCAGCTCCCTCCGAGAGGGAGCTATAAGCGGGTGCATATTTTGAAAAAGGAAAAATCAAACGCAAAGCTACTTTTTGCTTGCGAAAGTTACGGGAATGTGTATAATAGCAACGGAAACTTTTGAATCAAGGGAGATGGCTTTGTTTTGCTGCAGGCTGTGAAGAAATTTGTCCAGCGGGAGACTGTGCTGGTGGTGGCCTGGGTGCTGGCGATTGTGTCCATGTTTTTTGTGCCGCCGGATGGGGGCTACGCCGGCTATGTGGATTTGCGGACTTTGGGCCTACTGTGGATGCTCATGGGGGTGATGGCTGCCTACCAGAGTATCGGGCTCTTTGCCTGGCTGGGGCGGGCGATGTCCAAGGCCCTGGGGAATACCCGGGCGCTGGAGCTGACGCTGGTGCTTTTGTGCTTTTGGGGCTCCATGCTTATCACCAACGATGCAGCCCTGCTTACCTTTGTGCCCTTTTCCATTGCGCTGCTGACCATGACCGGGCAGCAGAAGCGGATTTTGTTTGTGGTGGTGATGCAGACCATCGCCGCCAATCTTGGCAGTATGCTCCTGCCGGTGGGCAACCCCCAGAACATCTACATATACTCCAAATCCGGGGCCTCCCTGGGAGAGTTCGTGGGGGTGGTTGCCCCTTATGCAGGCATTTCTCTGGTACTGCTGCTGATTTTTATTCTTGTGAGGAAGGCCGAGCCCATTGCCCTGGGGGAGCTGCCGGAGAGCCAGACGGTTCCGGGGAAGAAGGCCGTGGCCTATGACAGTGTTTTGTTCCTGCTGTGCCTGCTGGCGGTGTTCCGGGTGCTGGATGTGAAGGTGGGCTTCTGCCTGGTGCTTCTGGGGCTTCTGGTGCAGAACCGGCGGCTGATTTTGAAGGTAGACTATGCGCTGCTTCTGACCTTTGTGGGCTTTTTCCTCTTTGTGGGGAACATGGGCAGAATCCCCGGCTTCAGCGACCTGGTGTCCCGGGTGCTTACCGGGCAGGAGCTGCTGGTGGGGATTCTCTCCAGCCAGGTCATCAGCAATGTGCCTGCCACCCTGCTTCTTTACGATTTCACTCCCAACTGGCAGCCCCTTCTGCTGGGTGTGAACATCGGCGGCCTGGGAACCCTCATTGCCTCCATGGCAAGCCTCATCTCCTACAAGCAGATTCCTGCGGGGCAAAAGGGCAGATATCTGCTGCAATTTACCCTGTGGAACCTGCTGTTTCTGGTGATTCTGGCAGGGGTTGCCCTGATTCTGAAATGAAAAAAGCGTGCTGCTCGCCCGGCAGCACGCTTTTTTTACGCTGGGAGTTATCCTCTCCCGGCGAAGGCCCGCAGGCCCTTCAAAACCCGAATCTGCATATCCTGGGGAAGCTGTCCCAGGACGGAAGCCATCTCCCCCGCCAGCAGCTCCGAAGGCTGTTCCAGAAAATCCTGAAGCAGATAGTCTGCGGAGGTGCCCAGGGTGTTGGCAATGGCGATAAAGGTATCCAGCCGGGGCGTTTTGATGCCCCGCTCAATGGCACCGATGTGTTTTGTGGTGCAGCCAATGGCCAGAGCCAGTCCCTCCTGGGTGATATTGGCAGCCTCCCGTGCATTCCGAATCCGCTGCCCGATTTGTTTCATGTCCATAAGTGTTCCTCACTTTCTTTTTCGTAGGTACACTTCAATATGTAATGAGAACGGAAAATGTGACATGATTTGAGAAAATTTTTTGAAAAAAAGAAAAATTTATGCAAAAAGAGGGAATTGCTTGCTGCATTTTCGTGGAAAGAAAATAGGTATTAGCAATTTGAACAAATATAAACAGAAAAGCAACGGTAATAAATGTAGAATATTGACATATCCCACAGCGCGTGCTATACTGAACAAAAGTCCTTGCAGCGTGGAGCTTTGTTTGCGAAAAGAGACTTGCGACAGGGCTGCGGCTGCCAGACAGGGAGGGAAACGTATGAAGACAGGACTGAGAAAAAAGGCAATCCTTGGGATGCTTCTGAGCGTTTTGGTGCTTGCCGGCTGCAAAGACCAGAAGGCCCAGGAATTTCCCGATACCCCCACGCCGGAATATGACGCCCAGAACCAATACATCTTTATGAACCCCCAGGGCTTTTATGAGGCAGAGGGCTTTTTCTGCGGTACCAACTTTGGGGATGACCTTCTGCGGTACTACGACAAGGGAAGCGGGATCTCCGGCGTGCTGTGTCCCGACCCGGCCTGCACTCACGATACAGACAGCTGCGGGCCTATGCGGCGGATGGAGGCACTTCTGTTTCTGTTTACAATGGAAAGCTGTACTGGGTTGGTGAGCAGCTGGAAGGCCACAAGACCATTTTGTACCGCAGCGATTTGTCCGGGGCCAACCGGGAGGAGGTGCTGCAGCTGGACTGGCAGAAGGTGATTCTGACCTATCAGCCCCAGCGCTATGTGATTCACCGGGGGTATTTATACATACTGGGACACAGCAGCGAAGTGAACGGTGCGGAAGTCCAATCTCTGGAGAGTCTGCTGGCGGTCCCTCTGGAGGGCGGGCAGGAGCCTGCTGTGGTGTATGAGCAGGAAGTGAATACCTATTACGAATCCACCTATCGCTTTGTGGGCAACAGCGTGTACCTGGAAATGCTGACAAAATCGGAGGACACCTGGAACATTGTAATTTCCCGGTACGATACCCGGGAAAAAACCTGGGAGCCGCTTTATGAGGAGAAGAACATTTCTGCAAGCATTGGCAAAATGTGGGTGACGGAGACGGGAGAGATTTATCTGCCCGGTATCCAGGACAATCAGGCGTATATCTGGCATTTGGAAGCGGGAAGCCGGAAGGAGACAGCCGCCTGGGAGACCGCCGATACGGATGTTCCCTATCTTCTGGAGGGAATTGCTGTCCAGAGTACCGCCCGGGAAGAAATCCGCTGGCTGGAGGTGGTCAGTTATACAGGAGAACACCTTTACAGCGGAGCAATGTTTCCTGCATCCGTTCCGGGGCTGGAAAAAGACCCGGGGGTGACGTCCGGCAATCCCGCTGAAGATTACAGCATGATATTCATTGGCGGAGACCGGGAAAAGCTGGTTGTCAGTCTTTTTGACTTTCTGGGAGGAGAAAGCAACACCATCCTGCTGGACTTGACGGACAATCTGAAGCCCACGGTTTTGTGGCGCAGCACCCGGGACAATGGGTAAAAATTCTTCAAAAAATAAAAGATCTTGTCACAAAATCATTTCTGAATACATATATCAGTAGAAGGTATTGGATACCCGGGAAAACTAAGGGGTGAAATGGCCTGCATTGCCAAATACACCGTAACCGGATGGGGGAAAAGGAGGGCGACATGAAAAAAGCAGTGATTCTTTGTATTCTTTTCAGTGTGATATTACTTTCCGGCTGCAAGGGCGGACAGGAGGAAATCCAGGAATTTCCCGATACCCCCACGCCGGAATATGACGCCCAGAACCAATATCTGCTCATGAACCTGATGAACTTTCAGGAAACGGAGGATTTTTTCTGCGGTACGGATTATGGCGGGATGCGGCTGCGGTATTACGATAAAAAAAGCGGCGTGTCCGGCGTGCTGTGCCCGGACCCGACCTGCACCCATGACACAGGTGACTGTGGGGCAAATATCAGCACTGGCGCATCGCTATCGGTCTATGACGGAAAACTCTACTGGATAGCCCCAAAGGGAGAGCGGGAAGCTGCATTGTACCGCAGCGACCTGTCCGGTGCCAACCGGGAGGAGCTGCGTACCATAGACCCCCAGAATGTCATCAACGCCTATCAGCCCCAGCGGTACATGATTCACCGGGGTTTCCTGTTCCTGGTGGGGCAGGCCGATGTGGTGGAGGGGACGGAAAACAAAATCCAAATTTCCCTTCTTTCTGCGCCGCTGGAGGGGCAGGCGGATTTCACGGTTTTGTACCAGGAACAATTTGCCTCCGGCGTGAACTGGGATGTGCGGTTTGTGGGGAATTCTGTTTACTTCTCCCGTATCTCCTTCCCGGAAAGCCTTGCCTTTTTTGATGTTGCCATTTCCCGGTATGATATGTCGGCCAAGAACTGGGAGCAGGTATATGAGGAGCAGGGCATAAAGGAAAACATTGGACATATGTGGGTGACAGAGCGAGGAGAAATCTACCTGCCCGGAGCTGGAGGGGGCAAGGCCTATGTGTGGCAAATTCAGGAGGGACAGCGGAAGGAGAAGCTGTCCTGGGAGGACGAGGAAAACAACATTCCGGATTTGCTGGATGGCATTGTGATGACCCTGTCGTTAAAAGACAATATCCGCTGTGTGAAGGTGATGGATGATACCGGGAAAACCCTGTATGAAGGAAAGTTGTTTCCCCAGCCTGTCCCGGGCCTGGAGGGGGATCCGGGGGTGTACGGCGATCCCCAGGCACAGGGACCGGAATACGGTTTCGCTCTGTTGGGCGGAGATTCCCAAAAGCTGATTATCCAGGTAAGTTCATATATGGAGAATATGGTGGACTATACCCTGATGCTGGATCTGACGGACAATCTGAAACCCACGGTTTTGTGGAGCAATGAGAGCTGAAAGGAGAGAAAAGTTTGAAACATTGTAATTTAAGCACCATCCCGAAAAGGGCGCACAAAGACAGACCACCTTTCGGTAGCCGAAAAAATATGGTAACGAAGCCTACCCAGGGGCGCTGGGGGTAACGAGATAGCCCTGACG
>DVGG01000007.1 GCA_018712825.1 Candidatus Faecousia excrementipullorum
GCAGCGTGAGATTTTTCGTCAGACAAAAGAATGGAAAACAGTGGAATACTGTATGTATTTCCTGTTTTTCATTCTGCGTGGATGGCGAAAAAGATAAGCTTTCCAGCCGCAGACGATTTATTCAGAGTTTCTATAGATTATATGACAAAGCCGCCGTTGACGGACAGCACTTCTCCGGTGATAAAGGGCGCATCCGCCAGGTACATAAGAGCCCCCGCCACATCCTCCGCCGTGCCGTTGCGCCCCAGAGGGGTTTCCTCTGCCAGGGCGTCCAGGGTCTGCCGGTCAAAGCCTGCACACATATCCGTGAGAATCACCCCCGGAGCCACGCAGTTGCACCGGATGCCGCTGGGCCCCAGCTCCTTGGCCAGGGACTTGGTCAGGGCAATCACCGCCCCCTTGGTCGCGGCATACACCGCCTCGCAGGAAGCCCCCACCTGTCCCCACATGGAGGAGACGGTGAGAATACACCCCTTCTGCTGGCGGAAAAAATGAGGCAGGGCCTGGCGCACCGTGTGGTAGATTCCTTTCACATTCACATTGAACATCCGGTCCCAGACCTCCGGGGTCACATCCTGAAAAAGCCCCACCTGGCTGATGCCGGCGCAGCAAATGAGGATGTCCACCTGGGGAATCTGCAAAAAAGCCTCCCGGACGGAGTCCTCCCGGGCCACGTCGCAGCAGATACCGGTGGCACCGGTTTCCCCTTCCAGAGCCTTTGCCCGGTCATGGGCTTTTTCATAGAAGAAAAACACCCGGTCGCCCCGGGCGGCAAAGCGCCGCACCGTGGCTGCTCCGATTCCCCGGGAGCCGCCGGTGATTACAACAGTTGCCATATCCAAAACTCCTTGTAAAAAAGCTGCCGCCCGGAAAACAGGCGGCAGCCGGGAATGTTATCTTCTGCGGCTTCTGGTCCGGTGGTCGGAGTACTGCCGGAGGGAAGAGATTTTGCTGTCGGATTCGGTCATAAAGGCCTTGAGCTTTTCCTCAAAAAGCTGGTCGGCGGTTTTGGGAGCCGGAGGAGGGGTGGGGGCAGAACGCTGGGGGCTGCCGCCTTCTTTCCGGGGGAAGGAATTTCCTCTGCCGGGGCCCCGCTGAGGCTTGGGCTCCAGCCGCTTGATGGACAGATTGATTTTCCCGGAATCCAGGTTGATGACCATGACCTTCACATCCTGTCCTTCGGTCAGGTGCTGCCGGATGTCGCTGACGTAGGTGTTGGACACCTCCGAGATATGTACCATGCCGGTCTTGTTCTCGGGCAGCTGAATAAATGCGCCAAAGTTGGTAATGGACTTGACTTTTCCTTCTAATACGGCTCCTACGGTTAACTCCATGTTTGCTTAGTTTCCTCCAAATTTATGATGGGTCGGTGGGCTCCACCGGATTGAAAAAGACGGAATCCGGGTCTACCAGCCCCAGAAGCTCTCCAGCCAGCTGACGGATGCTCTCGGGGGTGCCCAACTGCTGAATGTTCTGGGTCAGCCGACTATTCTCCCCTTCCAGGGCGACGGCCTGATTCCGCAGGCTCTGGGTATTGGCCTTTATGCTGTTGCAGCGCATGGCGATGACGCCCATGGCCACGCCGGACAGCAGAATGGATACCAGCACGGCGCACTTGAGAAGGGGTGCGGCGGGGCGGTATACCAGGCGGATATTTTTCATGCAGGGTCCCTCCGGTTCCATGCCGGTCTTTCCGGCAATCATTCCTCCTTATTGTAACCCATTTTTTCCCGCTTGCAAAGAAAAATTTTTGTTTTTTTCGGATTTTTTGAAAAAATTTTTTCCAAGGAGCCCCCAAAGCCCGGAAAAAGCCCCCAAGTCCCTTCCAGAATCCGGAAAAAACCGGGGAAATGAGCCTTCCCAGGCTCCATTCCCAGGCAAAGCCCCCCACAGCCAGCCCCAGAAGATACCCGCCCCGGATGTCTCCTGCGCACACCCCGAAAAACAGGTATATAAGGGCATATCCCAGGACAGCAAGAAAAACCACATCGGAAAGGGCCGTAAACCGGGGGCGCAGGGGCCGGAGAAAGTCATACACCAGCCCCAGTCCCACCCCCAGAAGGCAGGCGGCGAGAAAATGCCCCCAGGCCAGGGCCGGGGAAATCATTTCACCAGACGGCGCAGCACGCCGCCTCTTTGCCGGGGCTCCTGGTAAATCATGGCGCAGATATGCCCCTTCACCGCCACCTGTCCCCCTTCAATGGACAAAGTTTTCAGCTCCAGATCCTTGCCATGAATCACCAGGGTTCCCATCTGGGTTTCCAGCACCACGCAGCTCTCTTCAAACCGCACCACCTGGCTGACCCCGGTGAGGGTAAGGCTGCTGCGCTCGTTCAGGGTCAGCTTATGGGGCAGCTGCACCGGCTCCTGATTCATGCACATCCCTCCTGTTCAAAACAGCCTATGCACCCGACTGGCCCTTTATGACAGAGACCCCAAAAGGGTGGTCTGTGGATTTCGACGGAATTTTTCTTGCATAATCCTATGGAATTTGGTATAATAGCCACGCAAGCCAATTCAAGGAAAGAGAAACGGAGAAACTTCATGGCAAAATTGTACTTCAAATACGGGGCAATGGGCTCCAGCAAGACCGCCCAGGCCCTGATTACCAAATACAATTACGAGGAAAACGATTTGCAGGTGTGGCTCATCAAGCCCAGCGCCGACACCCGGGATGGGGAGCGGATTCTCCGCAGCCGGATTGGGCTGGAAGCGCCGGTGGAGGCCGTATCCCCCCAGACGGATGTACTTGCCCTCTTTGAAAGCACCCGGCTGGGAAAGTGCGATGTGATTATTGTGGACGAGTGCCAGTTCATGACCCCACAGCAGATTGATGAGCTGCGGGAGATTGTGGACCGGCACAACATTCCTGTGATGTGCTTCGGCCTGCGGACAGACTTTCAGACAAAGCTGTTCCCCGGCAGCCTCAGGCTCATGGAGGTGGCAGACACCATCCAGGAGATCAAAACCATCTGCGACTGCGGCGCCAAGGCCACGGTAAACGCCAGAATCGACGCCGACGGACACATTATCACCCAGGGCGCCCAGGTGGTGCTGGGGGGCAACGATGCCTACATCGCCATGTGTCACAAGTGCTATATCCGGGGAATCCGGGAGAATCGGGTCATCCGTCTCCACGGCTCCCACGATAAAGAATAAATAACAAAGGAGATTGAACGTCATGGAATTGTCTGAGATTCTTGCCAAATGTGATCACACCCTTCTGGGTCAGACGGCCACCTGGGAGGATATCCGCCAGGTGTGCGACGACGGCATGAAGTACCACACCGCCTCTGTGTGCATCCCCGCCTGCTATGTGAAGCAGGCCAAGGAATATGTGGGGGACAAGCTTCCCATCTGCACCGTCATCGGCTTCCCCAACGGCTACGATACCACCGCCGCCAAGTGCTTCATGGCCACCGATGCCGTGGACAACGGTGCCGACGAGGTGGATATGGTCATCAACATCGGCTGGGTGAAGGAAGGCAATTACGATGCCGTCCGGGAGGAGATTTCCGCCGTCAAGGCCGCCTGCAAGGGCAAGCTCCTGAAGGTGATTATCGAAACCTGCCTGCTCACCGACGAGGAGAAGATTGCCATGTGCAAGGTGGTTTCCGATTCCGGCGCCGAGTACATCAAGACCTCCACCGGCTTCTCCACCGCCGGCGCCACCTTCCACGATGTGGAGCTTTTTGCGGGGCACGTGGCACCCCATGTGAAGATCAAGGCCGCCGGCGGCATTTCCAGCCTGGAGGATGCAGAGAAGTTCATCCAGCTGGGAGCTTCCCGCCTGGGCACCTCCCGGATTGTGAAGCTGGCCAAGGCTCTGGAAGCCGGCAAAACCGCTCCCAACGACAGCTCCTATTAAATCAAACAGCAAGCCGAAGTGCCTCTGCCAAAGCCCCCCTTGCGAAAGGGGGGTGCCTCGGCTCTGCCGAGGCGGGGGGATTCCCCAGGCAAAGCCTGCGGAACTTCTTACCTATTACCTATTCACTATTCACTAAAAAGCTTTCCCTTTTCCACATAGGTTGGTACTTTGAAGAAGTGCCAACTGTGAATCCCTCAGTCAAAAATCAAAGATTTTTGCCAGCTCCCTTTAACAAGGGAGCCTTGCGGCGTGCCGCCGCAGTCAATTTCGCACGATAGCTTTCTGCGAATCGTTACTTCCCTGACCCGCCCGGTATCGTTACCGGGTAGTAGTGGATGCACAGGCCAAAGCCCCCCTTGCCAAAGGGGGGTGCCTCGGCTTGCCGAGGCGGGGGGATAAAAGGCCGGCAGGTTTCCACATGGGTTTGTTCTTTTGAGAAAGCCCCCACTGTGAATCCCTCAGTCACGGCTGCGCCGTGCCAGCTCCCACAGGCCGGGAGCCTTTTTGCGCCCGGTATCGGCGGCTTGCCTGCCGCCACCGATTCCCTATTCCCTAAAAAAAGAGCCGCCCAATCGGGCGGCTCTTGCTTATGTGGGTGACCTGGGGATTACACCAGGAAAGCCTTGACGGCCTCGGAGGCCTTTTCCGGCTCATCGGAGACGGTCAGGGTCACGTTCATATCGTTCTCCTCGGCGAACTGGGCGCACCACAGGATGAACTTCTCACCGGCCTCCCGGTCGGAGCCGATGGTCTTATACAGGTTATCGATGTAAACATTGGTAATGTCAAAATTGCCGGCGTGCAGACCGCTGAGGAAGCCCTTCAGCATATCCGGATTGGTGATGCCGTATTCCTTGGAATCCACCAGGCGGACACGGTAGTTCACATCATAGGTCAGCTTCTTGCCGTACTCAATGCACACCACATCGCCGTGGGCAGTGGTGACGGCCTCGTTGATGGAATCCACCAGCTTCTTGGTTTTACCGGAGCCCTTGAGCCCCATAATAACATGAATCATAGGAAATTTCCTCCTTTGCTTGCAGCGTTCCTTGCTGTATGGTCATTTTACCAGTTTTGAGAGAAATTTGCAACAGCAAATTTTCCTTTTTGACAAAACTTTTTTCAAAACTCTCAGGCCTCGTAGCCGGGCTTACCCAGGAGCTTGAACATATTGCGCTTGTAGTACTCAACGCCGGGCTGGTTGAAGGGATTTACCCCCAGCATATAGGCGGAAATGCCGCAGGAAAGCTCGAAGAAGTAGAACAGCTCACCCAGCTTCCGGGCATCCAGCTGGCCCATATCCACGGTGATGACCGGCACGCCGCCGTCCACGTGGGCAGCCAGGGTGCCCCGGAATGCCTGCTCGTCCACGAAGTCCAGGGTCTTGCCCTCCAGGTAGTTCAGGCCGTCCAGGTTCTTGTAGTCGCCGCCAATGACCATCTTGTTTTCGGGAGCGTCGAAGCGCACCATGGTCTCAAAGATGTTCCGCTCGCCCTGCTGAATCATCTGGCCCAGGGAGTGGAGGTCTGCGGTGAGCTCGGCGGAGACGGGGAAGATGCCCTTGCCGTCCTTGCCCTCGGACTCGCCGAAGAGCTGCTGCCACCAGCCGCCCATCATCTTGAAGCTGGGCTCGAAGGACTCCAGAATCTCAATGGCCTTGCCGTGACGGTACAGAAGGTTCCGGGTAGCGGCGTAGAGCCACACGGGGTTTTCAAAGGAGCGGACGTCATAGTCCTTCTTGGCCTGAACAGCACCGGCCATGACCTCCATGGGGTCGATGCCGGCAACGGCCATGGGCAGCAGGCCCACAGCGGTCAGGACAGAGTAGCGGCCGCCCACATTGGGGGGAATGACGAAGGTCTCCCAGCCCTCCTCCTCTGCCATCTGGCGCAGAGCGCCCTTTACCGGGTCGGTGATGGCATAGGTGCGCTTCCTGGCACCCTCGGTGCCGTACTTCCGCTCCAGCATCCAGCGCAGGGCCCGGGTAGCGATGGCAGGCTCGGTGGTGGTGCCGGACTTGGAGATGATGGCGATGGAGAAGTCCTTGCCCTCCAGCAGCCGCTGCAGCTCGTTCCAGCCCCGGGTGGACAGGCCGTTGCCCGCATAGAAAATCTGGGGATTGCCCTTGCCCTTGCCGATGTTGTGGTTGGCGCCCTGGAGCAGCTCAATGGCAGCCCGGGGGCCCAGGTAGCTGCCGCCGATGCCGATGACCACGAACACGTCGGAGGTCTCCCGGATCTGCTTGGCGGCGGCACGGATGCGGCGGATTTCCTCGGTCTCCTCTGCCACCGGCAGGTTCAGCCAGCCCAGGAAATCGTTGCCTTCGCCGCTGCCCTCGGTGAGGGTCTGGTGGGCGTTAAAAACTTCCTTCTCGGTAGCCAGCAGGTCCGGCAGGGACAGCTGACCCCACACATTGGAAATGTCTACTTTAATCATTCTTTTCTTCCGTCCTTTCACGGTTGAATTTCCTCTACTATGTTATCGCAAATTGCCGTCAAACGCAAGGGTTTCCAGGCAACTTTCCAAAAAATTCACAGCCCTCCCGAAAGAATGAACCCTTGGTTCCGGGGAATACTGACTTTGGAGGGATGGATATGAAAAAGGAAACCAGAAAAAAACCCCAGTCCGGGGAGGCCTACGACCCCAAGCCCCCGGTCATCCAGTCCGGCCACATGGAAAACCACCGCCAGCCGGAGCGGTTCTGAGGGCAAAAGGCCGCCCGGTTTATCACCGGGCGGGTCTTTTACGGACGGATACGGAAGGTTTTGGGAGCCAGGCGGTAGACAAGGATGGAGGCTACCAGGGAGTAGACCACACAAAAGGCGATGCAGGCCAGGCCGAAAACCGGGATGGGCAGACGCACCTGCATCATGCTGTAGCACACCAGATAGGTGGCAAACATGGCAATCTGATAGGTGGCGCTTTTTACCTCCGTGCCGGCGTTGTAGGGCTGGAGCAGGTAATAAAGGGTCAGGTAATGGATGGAGAAAAACAGGCTCATGGCCAGAATGGACACCACCAGCACCCCGTAGTCCAGGGGATTTTCCGTACCCCCGGAGGCCCAGAGGACGCCGCACAGGCCCAGGCCAATCACCGCCGCCGGCAGGGCGTTGATTTTCATAATCTCCCACAGGCGAATCCGAAACAGCTTCAAAACGAACTTGGGCTGCTTGTAGAAGGAATAGGTAAGAAGGCTGTGGTCGCAGTTGACGAACAGGGCCTGGGTAAAGCCGGTGCCCCGGTTCAGGGCGTACATAATGAAGGTAAAGTAGGGAAGAAAGGTCAGCACCAGGGCGTTCACCTCCCCCCGAAGCTGGGGAAAGAGGAGAAGCGCCGCCACGGCGCCGCAGGACAGGAGGGCGCACACCGCCGCAATTTTCACCGACGCACGCCAGAGAATCTTCTTGTGCCGCTTGATAAACAGCTCGTTGAGATACCCCATTCCCTTCTTGTGACTGGTGACAGAGGTGTCGGCGGAGATTGCCTTCCGGCTGACCATCTGGGGGGCGGTTTTCGCCTCGTCCATCTGGTGCAGCATCTGAAACAGCAGCTGCTGATTCACCTCCCGGTACCGGTCAAAGCTGCGCACCTTTCGAATCCCCAGCAGCCCCAGGGGGAGAAAAATCCCCAGAACCGCCAGGGAAGCCCAGAAAGGCAGGGCAATTCCCACCGCCGGAAGGCCGTAGGCCAGAGCCAGAAGCACCACCGTGAGAATCCACTGGTGCTTTTCCAGCTTATTCTCGTTAAAGGCCTTTCCCCTTTTTTCGTAGTCCCGGAGGGTGTAGGCCGCCGCCGTCAGCTTCACCCCCGCAACACACAGGGGAAGCACCAGGCAGACCCAGAGGGGCACCTGCCGGGCAAGGCCGAAAATCACCGTAAAGGGCAAAAATCCCACCACCGTCTTTCCCAGGGTGTAGGCGTAGTCCGACAGGGTGTAGCGCCGGGCATCCATGCCTAAGAGCATCATGGCGTAGTACTTATCCCGGGTGGGGCCAAACATTCCGGTTTTCATATAGCCCCCGATGAGGGTAAGAAACAGAAAAATATGCAAGAAAGCCTCCCGGGGCAGCACCTTTTCATAAAGAATTCCAATGCCGCACACCAGGGTGAGAAAATACAGGGCCTTTCCCAGGAACACCGTCACCAGCTCCCACAGCCCCGAGAGGATGTTTGCCAGGATTTTGAAGCCCCGCACCCGGTACAGCCCCTCCGGCAGCAGCCGCTTCAGAAGGGGAATCTGCTTCAGGGCGTAGAGGATGCTGTTGACCCGGTAGGTGTTTTTCAGGGAATAGGCAATTTTCCAGGTCTTAAACATGGCTGTCCTCCCGCAGGGCCGAGAGAATCTTCTCCTTGAACTCTCCCTGATCCAGATTGGACTTTTCCACTGCTTCCAGCTCCCCGTGGCTCAGAAGCACAATTTCGTCGCACAAATCCAGGGCCAAGTCCAGAATATGGGTGGAGAAAATGGTGATTCTTCCCGGCTTCAGAGAGCGAAGGAGCTGCTTCATCTCCTCCGCCACCACCACATCCAGGGAGGTGAGGGGCTCGTCCAGCAGGAGAATTTTGGGCTGGGAGATGATGTTGATGAGCATTTGCATTTTGTTTTTCATGCCGTGGGAATAGTCCTTCAGCAGCTTGTCCCGGTCCTCCGAATCAATGTGCATGAAGTCAAAGTATTCCTCCGGGTCCCGGGGGTTTTCCACCGTCCCTTCATGGATGTCCAGAAAGAACCGGAGAAATTCCCGGCCCGTGAGAAATTCCGGCACCGTGGGGGTGGAGAGGACGTAACCCATGTCCTCCGGCTTTATATCCCGGCGCACCCCATGCTCCTCCAGGAAGAAGCTGCCGGAATCCACCGGAATGTCCCGGTTCAGGCAGTTAAACAATGTGGTCTTACCGGCGCCGTTGCGACCCAGCAGGCCGTAAATCTTCCCCTCCCGGAAGGAAAAAGCAATGTCTTTCAGCACTTCCTTCTTTTCGTAGCTTTTTTTCAGGTGCTCTATGACAAACTCCATGGGTTATCCCTCGTTTCTTTCTTAAGATGGCTACAGTATAGCGGTATCTGGGAGAAATTGCAAGAAGAAAAGACGCCGGAGATTTCCGGCGTCTTATTTTTCCAGCCGGGTGGTCAGGCTGTCTATGAAAGACCAGAGAAGACTGATCATGAGCAGGAGGATGGCGGCGGGGATGGCCAGCAGGCACACCACACCGCCTCCAATCCACTGTAAAGCCCGGCAAAGCCACCTACGCCCCATGGTGATTCATACCGCTGACGATGGCAAAGTAAGACCTGGAGGTAGCCCGGTACACAAGAAGGTAAAACAGGGCAAATACCAGGTAGCAGGCCGCCGTCACCCCCACCAGGAGGGGGAAGTTGGTGAGGCTGAAAAGGAGCAGGAGCTTGCGGATCATGGGGAAGGCGAAGGCCAGGTGGACACCGGCGGCAATGAGAGGCAGGAAAAACACCGTGAGAATCTGGGAATTGATGCTTCTGCGGATGTCTTTTTTGGACATACCCACCTTCTGCATAATGGCAAACCGGGACTGGTCCTCGTAGCCCTCGGAAATCTGCTTGTAGTAGATAATCAGCACCGCCGCAAAGACGAACACGATGCCAAGGAGAATCCCCAGGAAGAACAGTCCGCCGTACATGCCGTACAGGTACCCCCGCTCAGCGGCGGCGCACTCTCCGTACACGAAGAAATCCGGGGTGTTCTCCAGCCGGTTCATAAGCACCTCATAAAGAGCCTCCTGGGCCTCCTGGTCGCAGGACAGGTCAAAGCCGTAGTACCACTGGTAGATCAGGGGGGAGCTTTCACTCTCACCAATGGTGACATTTTCCACAGGCTTGATGAGGGCCTCCGGGTCATTGACGAACAGGTACACCGTGGGGAAAATCTGCATGGAGTCGATGCCGTTCTTCACAAACTGGGACACCTGCCTCTTCACAGTATACACCGGCCCGTCCCCCAGCCGGATGGTGTCCTCCCCATAGGAAAGCTCCTTGGTGGAATAGATGAGCACCTCATCCGCCTTTAAGGTCTCCTGAGCGCCCACCACCCGGTTGTAGTCCGCCAACGGCACCACGAAGAACTGGCAAATCTTTGCCACCGTGTCCCAGCGGTTGCTGTAAATGGAATTGTCAAAGCGAATCTGATTTCCCTCAATCACCCCGCCGAAGGCGGCGGTGCGGTAGGTCTGCACATTTTGGAGGGTGTATCCCTGCTCCTCCACCAGAGCCTCTGCCTGGGCCTGGGTATCCTGGGGTGCCTCTCCCCACAGGACCTGCTGGGTGGCGGCGTTGCCGTAGAGGTTAATGTGCCGGGGGTAGCGGCTGCGGATGCTGTCCTCCGTGCCCATATACAGGCACGCCGTGGAGGAGACCATAATCAGCACCATGGTGCAAAGGATGCAGATGGAGGCAAGGCCTGCGCCGTTGCGCTTCATCCGGTAGGCCATGGAGGACACGGATACAAAGTGGTTGGTTTTGTAGTAGTAGCCCTTATTCTTCTGCAAAATCCGGCAAAGGGCCACGGAGCCCGCCATAAACAGCAGGTAGGTGGCGATAATCACCATGATGGCCGCCACGAAGAACCAGAGGATGGCGGAGACGGGGTCAGAAATGGTCACCGCCAGGTAGTAGGCTCCTGCCAGAATGACCACGCCCAGCAGCGCCACCAGCCAGTTGGCCTTGGGAGGCTTTTCCCCGGTGTTCTCGCTGCGAAGAAGCTCCACCGGGTTACTCAGGTGCAGCTGCCGCAAGGAGTTGAGAAACAGCAAAAGAAAAATTACGCAGAACAATATCACCGTCTGGGAAATGGCGGAAAAGCCGATGGACAGGGTGAATTCCGTCTCCCCTCCCAGGATTTTCACCATGGCAAGCTCCGAGAACTTGGAAAAGAGAATCCCCAGGAACAAGCCGCAGGCAATGGAAAAAGCGCCGATGAAGAAATTTTCCAGCAGCAGCACCAGGCTCAGATTCTTTTTTCCCATGCCCAGGATGTTGTAAAGGCCGAACTCCTTTTTTCTTCTGCGAATGAGAAAGGAGTTGGTGTAAAAGAGAAAGAGAAGAGAAAACACACTCAGAATCCCAAAGCCCATACTAAGCAGCTGCTTTACCATATCCCCCCCGGGGATGGTGGTAAACACCGGGGAGGCGGCGATGAAGGAGACGATGTAGCACATCATCACCATGCCGGTGCAGGTGAGGATATAGGGCAGGTACAGCTTTTTGTTTTTTCGGATGCCGGAGATGGCCAGCGACCGGTAGATTCCCTTTTTCATTCTCCCTTCCCTCCTGCCGTCAGCATGGTGAGGGTATCGGAAATCTTCTGATACAGCTCCATGTCGGTGCTGCTGCCCCGGTAGAGCTGGTGGTACACCGCTCCGTCCTTGATGAACAGCACCCGGCTGGCGTGGCTGGCGGCCTTGACGGAGTGGGTCACCATCAGGATGGTCTGACCACCCCGGTGAATCTCCCCGAAGAGGGAGAGGAGCTCATCTGTTGCCTTGGAGTCCAGGGCTCCCGTGGGCTCATCTGCCAAAATCAGCCGGGGATGGGTGATGAGGGCTCTTGCCACCGCCGCCCGCTGCTTCTGACCGCCGGACACCTCATAGGGGTACTTGCGAAGCAGCCCTTCAATCCCCAGCTGCCGGGCGATGGGGGTAAGCCGTGCCTCCATTTCCTTGGGGCTTTTCCCGGAGAGCACCAGGGGCAGATAGATGTTATCCTCCAGGGTAAAGGTGTCCAGCAGATTGAACTCCTGAAACACGAAGCCCAGGCTGTCCCGGCGGAAGCTGGCAATCTCCGATTCCTTGATTTTGGACAAATCTTTTCCATCCAGCCGGACGGTGCCGGAGGTGGGCTTATCCAAAGCCGCCAGGATGTTCAGAAGCGTGGTCTTGCCGGAGCCGGATTCACCCATAATGGCCACATACTCCCCTTCCTCCACGGCAAAGCTCACATTGGACAGAGCCTGCACCTGGTGGCCGCCGAAGCGGGTGGTGTATATTTTTTTCAATGCGTCTACTTCCAGAATACCCATGTGGGATTTCCTCCTTTTGGGAAGCTCTGAATAAATTGGCAAGAGCTGGCAGCGTGAGATTTTTCGTCAGACAAAAGAATGGAAAACAGGGGAATACTGTATGTATTTCCTGTTTTTCATTCTGCGTGGATGGCGAAAAAGATAAGCTTTCCAGCCGCAGACGATTTATTCAGAGTTTCCTTTGTTTTGTGGCCCTATTATAGCAAACCGGGGAAAAGGCAAGCCATGGATTCGGCTTACATTTTCCCCGGAATTTCTTACATTGTTGTAAGAAGTCACTCCGCCTGAAAGGTTTTGTGGCCCAGATTCAGCTTTACCACCGTGCCGGTGTCCAGGGCCGACTCTATCTTGATGGTGTGGCCCAGATGATTGCAAATCTCCCGGCACAGGTACAGCCCCAGGCCGCTGGCCTTCTTGTGGCTGCGGCCGTTGTAGCCGGTGTAGCTCTTTTCAAACACCCGGGGCAAATCCTCCGGGGCGATGCCCAGCCCTGTATCCCGGATGCACAGGGTGCTATCTCCCTCCAGGTAAATGGAGATGGTTCCCCCGGCGGGGGTATACTTCACCGCGTTGGACAGCACCTGCTCCACCACAAAGGAGAGCCACTTTTCGTCCGTCAGCACCCGGGTTTCCACCGGGGTGTAGGACAGCCGGAGCTTTTTCCCCACAAACTGCCCGGCAAACTTCCGCACCGCCTCCCGGATAATGGGGTCTAAATCCTGCTGCCGGAACACATAGTCTGACCCTTCCCCGTCCATCCGCAAAAACACCAGCACCATCTGCACATACTGCTCGATGCGCTGCAGCTCCTGGGAAAGCTGCCGGGAAAGAGGGGTGTCCTGATTCTGGAGGGTCAGCCCCATGGCGGCAATGGGGGTTTTGATCTGGTGGGCCCAGATGGTGTAGTAGTCCACCATATCCTGATACCGCCGGTTCATTTCCGTGGAAAGCTTCTGCTCCTCCCGGCGAAGGGCGGCAATGATGGCCTGATAGTCGGAATCCTCCCAGGTGTCCGCCTCCGGGAAGGGCTCCATCACCTCTGCCGGAAGGCTCTTCAGTTTCAAAAGGGTGCGATGCTTCCCCAGAGCCTTGAGATACCCCCGGGCAAGGAGGGCAGCTCCCACCACAGCGCACACCGCCGCCGGATACAAAACCGCCCCCAAAGGCAGGTCATACAAATAAAAAGCGGCGGCAAAAATGGCACAAAAGAGGAAAAAGGCCAAAATTCCCCCTTTTTTCTCCTTCATATAGCTGACAAAAAATTCCATACCCTTACTCCACCAGATACCCCACCCCGAACTTGGTGGTGATGAAGCCGGAAAGCCCCGCTCCCTCCAGCTTCTTTCGCAGCCGGTTCACATTCACCGTCAGGGTGTTCTCGTCCACAAAGCTGTCCGTCTCCCACAGCCGCTCCATGAGCCGCTCCCGGCTCACCACCTTGCCCTTGCTCTCCATAAGCGCCAGCAAAATCCGGTACTCGTTTTTGGTCAGGGGAATCCCCTGTCCCTCATAGGTCAATGTCTGGTCCCCGGTGTTAAGCCACGCTCCCCGGTGGGAGAGCACCGGCACCCCGGCGGCAAAATCATAGGTTCTTCGGAGCATGGCCTGAATCTTGGCAATGAGAAGGGATTTGTCAAAGGGCTTGGGGATAAAGTCGTCCGCTCCCATGTTCATTGCCATGACCATATTCATATTGTCAGAGGCAGAGGAGAGAAAGAGGATGGGCACCTTGGACACCTGCCGGATCTGGCTGCACCAGTGGTAGCCGTTGAAAAAGGGCAAAGTAATGTCCAGAATCACCAGATGGGGGTCAAAGGCGGCAAATTCCTCCAGAACATTCCGGAAATTCTCCCCGCATTTTGCCTCCAGTCCCCAGAGCCGCAGCTGCTCCGCTACCCCCTGGGCAATCACCGGGTCGTCCTCCACAATGAAAATCCGATACATAGCCCCTCCTTAAATGTAAAAGTCCATCAGTAGCATCAGGCAAAAGCCTGCAAGAAGGGCGTAGGTGGCGCCCCGCTGGCTGCCGTGGGCGTGGGTCTCGGGAATCATCTCGTCGCTGATGACGTAGAGCATGGTGCCCCCCGCCAGAGCCAGGGCAAAGGGCAGGACGGCGTGGGACAGGCTCACGGCAAAGTAGCCGATGAGGGTACCCGCCACCTCCACAATCCCGGTAGCCAGAGCCGCCAGGAAGGTGCGCTTCCGGCTGATGCCTGCCGCCAGCATGGGGCCGATAATCACCATGCCCTCCGGGATGTTCTGCAAGGCAATGCCTCCGGCGACGGTAAGAGCCTGGGCGGTGTTCTCCGTGCCGAAGCCCACACCGGCGGCAATGCCCTCCGGCAGGTTGTGGATGGCGATGGCCAGGACAAAAAGCACCACCTTGTGAAGCCGCTCCGGGTGTCCCCCATGGGCCTCCTGCTCCGCTCCTGTGAGACGGTGGAGGTGTGGCACCAGCTTGTCCAGCAGGTTCAGGCACACCGCCCCGGCAAACACCCCCACAATGGGCACAATCACCCCGCCTCCCAGCTCCACGGAGGGCAGAATCAGCCCCACCACCGCTGCCGCCAGCATGACTCCGGCGGCAAAGCTCAGGACAATGTCGCTGAATTTATGGGAAATATCCCGGAACACAAACCCCAGGGCAGAGCCAAAAAGGGTGGCACCGCCCACCCCCAGGGCCGTCAACAATACCATTTCCATAAATATATTTCTCTCTTTCCGTTTTTTTACCATCATACCGCCCCGCCCCCGGTCTGTCAAGAAAAAGGCGGAGGAAGCCAGAGGCTTCCCCCGCCGGGAAATTATGGAATTGGGAAAACAGGCTCAGGGCTGGGTTTCATCCCCCTGCAGGGTCACCTGGTACAAATCCGTTTCATTCATTGCATAGTCACTCAAGGCGAACAGGAAGGATTCTCCCACTTCTTCCGTCAGCTGCTCCAGGTCGTAGGCCTGCACCCACACCAGGTTGCCGTCCTCGTCCACCTGGGCCTGGGCATCATCTGCCGGTGCAGCAATCATCTTGCTGCCATCCCGGCTGAGGAAAATCACAGCCGCCACGGACACATTATCCTGGAATTGCATAACAAGGTAGGTCTTGCCTTCAATCACCTGGAGTTGGGCACCCAACACTTCCGGAGCTTCCGTGTCCACGGTGATGTCCACGGACTTCTCCACCACGGGAGCGCCGGGGTAATCCAGCATACCGGAGATGGTGAGGGTCAGCTTGGTGTTGTTGGGCAGGTAGTCTCCATTTGCATCCGTCAGCATGTAAGGCTTGAAATACTGGCCGTGGACATAGGGGATGCACAGACCGGAATTGGCATCGAGGGTGGTCTTGGGCACATGGCCAATGCCGTCCTCATGGTACACATCACCCGTCTGGGCATTGGTGTAGGTGAAGTACAGCTCGCTGGCATTTCTCAGAAGGGACACATACATATCGTTGATGTTGTCCAGATAGCCGTCCTCATTGGGAGACAGGCTCACATGGCTCAGGTCGAAGGCCTCGTCCACATAGGGGTTCAGACCGGGAATCCAGTCGTTCTCCCCCAGGGAAGTCCACAAAATGGTGTTGTACTGGTTGTAGAAGCTGTTTTCTTCACCCCAGAAGAAGCCATTGGTCTCGGGGTTGGCATTGTCGCCGTCAAAGAGGGGAGCATCGGTCCAGTTGCCGTAGAAGCCCAGGTAGGGCAGGGACAGGTCGATGCCCTGGGCGTTGCAGGCGTCCAGGAAGGTGTAGCCTTCCACATAGCCGCCGTTGGGGTAGTAGGCAGCAAAGTAGCTTCTGTCATCCTCGGACAGGTTCACGGACACGTTCACGGTCTGGGTCTCCCCGGCCTTCACTTCCAGAACCTGAGCTTCCAGGTCAGCCTCGGACTCCAGACCTACCAGAGCGTCCAGGTATGCCTGCACGTCGTCCTCGGTCACTTCCTCGTCGGCGGTGGTGTTGTACCGGAAGGCCACGTCCGTCCAGTTCTCGTCCAGAGCCCGGCCGGAAACAGCCTGATAAATCCAGTAGGCATCGTGGGAATCGCAGACGCTGCTGCCGTTTACATCATGGGTGTATACCATGGCGGAAGCGGTCTCGGCGGTGGCAGCACCCAGCGCCTTGGGGGTGCTGGACATGAAGTTCACGCCCTCTACCACATTGACGCCCTCGGTCTGGGCCACGGTGTTCAGGCCGTAGTACAGGGTTTCGTCACCGAAGTTGTGCACCTGGAAGCTGTAGTTGTATTCGCCCACCTTACCGGGGTCGTCGTACAGCTCTACCTTGGGCACATCACAGCCGTCCACAGACAGGTAAGCCTGGGTGGTCACGGCGTTGTAGGCGTTGGCCAGGCCGGAGCCCTGATTCCGGGGGGAGTAGTACAGCCCGTCGGGGTGTACCAGAGGCACGGAGGTGCTCATGAGGAGTGCCCGCACCAGGGCATTGACCTCGGCACCGTCGGCATAGCCCAGACCGTCGGCAGAGGTGGCGTACTCCTTCACCAGGGCGGAGATGCCCGCCAGGTTGGGAGAGGCCATGGAGGTACCGCTCATGACGCCGTAGCCGCCGCCGTCAACGGTGGAGTAGATGTTGCCGCCAGGGGCGGTGATGTCCGGCTCCAGGGTCAGGGAGGGAGTCACGCCCCAGGAGGAGAAGTCGCTCATCTGGTAAGCGGTCTCGCTGGGAACCACGCCCGCCTCAGCGCCGGCCTCCAGGGTCAGGTTGGGATTCTGTGCCAGCTGCTCCAGAATGTAGGCGCCGCTGAGCATGGTGATGGAAGCACAGGGGATGTCCACCTTGCTATCGTTCAGATCCATGCGGATAACGCCGGGCTCGTTGTTGTACACCAGGCAGGCAACCGCACCGGCAGTCTTGGCGTTTTCACACTTTTCCGTAAAGGAGATGTTGCCCCGCTGTACCAGGGCGATTTTCCCTTCCACATTCACCTCGCCAAATTCCTCGGGGGTTCCGGTGCCGGGCACCGCCACCACCTGGTAGGCCTGGCCAGCCAGGGTCTTGAACAGGGGATTCTGGCCGTTGGAGGCATCCACATAGGTGATGTTGTAGGAGCCGCCTACGCTGATGTAATCGGAGATAACGCTCACATTCTCCACGCTGGCCACGGACATGGTGTTGGCGTAGGAGCCGGGGGAGCCCAGGACGCCGTTATCCGGGTTGGTGGTCAGGTTGGCATTCAGGCCGAAGGCATTGCCGTAACCGGCGGTGGTCTCGTTACCGGCGGAGATACACAGCACCGTGCCGGTGGACTTGACCCGACCCAGAATCTCATTGGTCAGGTCGTCACTGGTGGTGAAGCCGGAGGGGGAACCCAGGCTCATGTTCACCATGTCGCAGCCCAGCTTCAGGGCATCTTCCAGGGCGGCCAGCCAGTAGGAGGTATAGATGTAGCCGTCCCTGTCCATGACCTTCATGACTGCAATCTGGGCATCGGGGGCTACGCCCACCACGTCGGAGCCTTCCACCTGGTTGGCGGCGGCGATACCGGCTACGTGGGTACCGTGTTCATTGGCATAGGGGCCGGTGTGGTCCACATCCAGACCCTTGTCGCCGTAGTTAAAGGCGAAGGGCACCTTGGTGGAGCGGTACAGGTTCTCCGCAGTCATCAGACCTGTATACATCTCGGCGGCGTTCAGGCCAGCCACCAGGCCGGACAGCTGAGATTCGGTCATGCTGTTGCCGTTCAGGGCATCCTGGGGCAGAGCGGCAAAGTTGGGATGGTCCGTATCCAGGCCGCTGTCGATGATGGCAATGGTCATGCCCTTGCCGGTGTAGCCCTGGGCCCAGGTGTTCTCCCGGCCGATCATCACGCCGTCGGAGCTGGTCTTGGGGGACAAGGTGCCCTCCTCTACGGAGCAGGGCTCATATCTGGTCTGGAGCACTACCTTGCTGACCCCGTCCAGGGCAGCAATTTCGCTCATCTTTCCATAGGGGATGTTGGCGGCGAAGCCGTTCACCAGCCAGCCGAACTGCTGGGTGACCTCCAGAGTCTCCCCATCCAGGACGGTGTCCTCAATCTGGGCGATCACTTCCTCCTGGTCGGACTCCAGGGCGCTCAGCTGAGCGGCGGTCTGGGCATTGTAAACCGCACCGCTGTCGGCAGACACCACGGACTCCCCTTCCAGGACGACGATGACCCGGACTTCTTCCTCGGGGCTGATGTTAAAGTCCTCTTTGGAGACACCGTTTTCCAGCCGGAGGGACAGGCCGCTTTCCACGCCCTCCAGCTTCTCAACCACCAGCTGAGTGCCGGTCTCTTCCGTGGGAGCTTCCGTCGCTTCCTCAGCGGAGACGGAGGTCAAAGCCATGGAGAAGACCATGCACAGAGCCAGCAGCCATGCATATACACGCTTCATTTTCATTATGCACCCCTCCTCATACGGCTATAGGCAACCGTTCCCATCAGGAACAGACCGGAAATCAGCAGCACCATCCCGGCAAGGACAGGGTTGGCGGTGTCGCCGGTCTGGTCCGGGCCGTTGGGGTCGGTGGCAGGCTTGGTGGTCTCGGTGGTGGGCTCCTCCGTGGGCTGCTCACTGGGGTTGGTGGTCTCGGTGGGGTCAGTGGGCTCACTGGGGTTGGTGGGCTCGCTGGGGTCAGTGGGCTCGGTGGGAGCTTCTCCCACAGGCACCACCGTGCCGTCAGCCTTGTTGGCCTCGCCGGTCACCTGCACATCAGAAGCGGTTACCGCCTCCTCATTGCCCGGTGCCTTGGTAAAGTTCACCTGGAACAGTACCGCAGTGGCATCCGCCAGGGAATCGTTCTCCGGGGCGACCCAGGCAATCTGAAGCTCACCCTCTGCCGCCTTGGTGTCATTCACGGCGTTCATGGCCACATAAGCCTCATACTCGCCTGCAAAGTCGCAGCCGGTGTAGGTCAGCTTTGCCGGGTCAAAGGTCACCCGAATCACGCCGTTGGTGACCGCCGCATTGGTCTCAACCTTACCGGAAACGACGCCGGCAGTCTCCTCGGCCACCAGCCATACCGCTTCCTCCTCTGCCGCCATGGCGTATCCTGCCATGAGAACACAGGCAAGCATTACAGCCAGCAGCAAAGTCAATGCTCGTTTCATCCGTTTCATTCATATCCTCCCTTAGTTGTTTATTCTGTATGCACAGAGCGATTCCCACCCCTGGGAAAACACTCTGATACAAACGCTTTTCAGGAAAGCGCCCCCTCCGGGGTCAAAGCCGGGTTGACGATCTCCCAGGTGCCTTCCAGCCCCTTTTCCACCTCCGCCCACAGAAGCCAGGTGGCCATATCCGTGGTCCCGACCTGGTCTTTTCCCGGTTCGCCGTAGGAGAGAACCACGCCGTAGCCCGTTTCCGTCTTTTGGATGGCCTTTATGGACACATCCACAGAACCGGAGGTCACCGACTGGGTCACAAGAATCAGGGCGTGGGTTTCAAAATAGGCATCGTCATAGGTTTCCAGGGCCTCACAGTCCGGCAGCTGGTCCGCAGACGTGACATACCGGACAGCGCTTTCCACCCCTTCGTAGGTAAGCCGTTCCTTTCCCTGGACCTCCACCGGGTCACCGGCGGTGTCCCCGCCAATCACCTGATCCCCGAAATCCGGGCGGCTTGTATCTTCCACCGGGCTCACCGTTATGGGGTTCTCAAGGCCCTCCTCTCCGGGAGCCGCACAGCCTGCCAGCAGGCAGACCGCCAGACAGATGGGGATCCAATGCTTTCTCCAATCGTACATACCGCACCTCCTGATATGGTCTGCATTCATAGTCTATTCAACATATATTCATGAATTATACTCCTTTCGTACACAGTTGTCAATCTACAGCAGACACTTCTTCGTTTTACCGGAAATTTTTTACATTTCTGTATATTCTTCCAGTTTTTACAGGATTTATTTATTCACCCTGCACATATTCTTTTGGGAAAAAACTGTTTTTTCCACGAAAATATATGTCCGCACATGGCGGCAACGCCCCCGTCCGGGGCATAAAAAAGCCGGGGAGCTTCTTCATGAAGCTCCCCGGTGCAGCGTGTCAAAAACCCTTTTTGACACGCTGCCAGACTGTCAAGAAAGGCACAAAGACAAGCAAACGCCGCCCGTAGGCGTACATAGGGTACGGTAGGGCGGCGTTTGCGCAGTAAGGCAAAAGCGTTGCGCAGCAACAATTTCCGG
>DVGG01000050.1 GCA_018712825.1 Candidatus Faecousia excrementipullorum
TGAGGAACTTCTCCAATTTCAGGAAAAGAATTCTGTTCTGTAATACATAAAAATCGTGCCGGAGCTCTCACACTCCGACACGAGCTCTAACTTTTCTATTTTGGCTCTACCCCAACTATTGACATAGAACCTGCCTTATTTGCTTTTTACGCCGGTGTCTGGAAGTAGAGCACCAGAAATACTCCGGTGATTACCATGCAAACCAGTCCGGTAATCAGCAGGAAGCCATATCCGCCCCTGCGTTTTTCCTGCTGGGCGTCCAGAAAATCCCGGTAGCTTCCCCGCCAGTAGGCCTTGCCGGGAATCAGCATGGAGGCCACATACCGAAGGATATAGGTGACGCCATCCAGCGCTCCCTGGTATGCCAGCCAGCCAATGCCGCCGGCGGCCAGCATCAGCATCCCCGGCAGGGTAAAGGCATCGCACAGGACCAGGTACCGGTCCTTCCAGCCCAGAGCCCCCAGATCATAGCTGAGGGCGTAGGCCGCCGCCATCAGAAGGCAAATGCCTCCGGCGATGGCATAGGAAATCCACTTGCCTTTTTTGGGGTTGATCACAGCCCCAGCTCCTTCTTATACTGCGCTTCCTCTGCATCGTTGCACCGGACAAAGTGGCCGGGCTTGATTTCCCGGAGGCTGGGCTTGTCCACGGAGTAATCGTGGGAAGCCAAGGCATTGTAGACGATTCTGGTGCGGTTCTTCTCCGTTCTGGGGTCAGGCAGAGGAATGGCCGACAGCAGGCTCTTGGTGTAGGGGTGGAGGGGATGGGCAAACAGCTCATCGGAGTCCGCCAGCTCCACCAGGTTGCCGAAGTACATAACGCCAATCCGGTCAGAGAAGTACTTGACCACGGACAGGTCGTGGGCAATGAACAAAATGGTTAAGTCCAGGGTCTTCCGCAGGTCGTTCAGCAGGTTGATCACCTGGGCCTGAATGGACACGTCCAGAGCGGAGACCGGCTCGTCAGCAATCAGCAGGCTGGGCTCCATGACCACAGCCCGGGCGATACCGATTCTCTGGCGCTGACCGCCGGAGAACTCATGGGGATACCGGGTAGCGTGCTCCCGCACCAGACCTACCAGCTCCAGAATCTCATAAACCTTCTTGTCGATATACTCCTGATCCCGGATACCGGCAATGGTCAGGCCCTCGGAGATAATCTCCCGGACGGTCATACGGGGGTTCAGGGAGGCGATGGGGTCCTGGAAAATCATCTGAATCTGGGTGATCAAACGGGTCTTCTTGGCCAGGCGCAGCTCCTCCTGATACTGCTTCTTCAGCTCCGGCAGCTTCTGGGGATCGGCCTTGGCCATCAGATCCTGGTACTTCTTCTCCACATCCTTGGCGAGCTTCTGGGCGTATTCCTCATCGGAGTGGTGATGGTCAAGCTTTGCCCGCTTGATTTCATCCTTCAGCTGGGCAATCCGGGCCTCGCAGTCGGAAATCTCCTGGCTGGCGCCGCCCTTCTTCTTCAGCTCCTGGATTTTTGCCCGGAGCTCCTTCAGCTCCTGGGTATAGGTGAGGGTACCGGCGCAGATGCGCTGACCCTTGAAGTAGATGTTGCCGCCGGTGATGTCATAGAGCTTGATGATGGACCGGCCGGTGGTGGTTTTGCCGCAGCCGGACTCACCCACCAGGCCGAAGACCTCGCCCTTGCGAATCTCGAAGCTCACATCGTCCACAGCCTTCACCGGGCCAAAGTGCTGGCTCAGGTGCTCAACCTTCAGCAATACTTCCTGATTATCCATTCTGAGCACCTCCTGCCTTCTTGTTCATTCTTTCGATACGGTTGCGGATGATGGCGGGCATTTCCACCTTGGGAGCATCCGGATGCAGCAGCCAGGTAGCGGCATAGTGGGTATCGCTCACCTGGAACATGGGGGGCTGCTGCTCAAAGTCAATCTCCATAGCATACTTGTTCCGGTCTGCAAAGGCATCGCCTACCGGGGGATAAATCATGTTGGGAGGCGTACCGGGAATGGCTTCCAGCCGCTCATTGGTATCCAGGTCGGGCATGGAGCTGAGCAGCGCCCAGGTATAAGGATGCTTGGGATCATAGAAGATATCATCGGCGGTGCCGTACTCCACAATCTTGCCGGCGTACATAACCGCAATGTCATCTGCCATGTTTGCCACAACGCCCAGGTCGTGGGTAATGAAGATAACGGACAGGTTCCGCTCCTTCTTCAGCTTGTTGATGAGCTCCAGAATCTGAGCCTGGATGGTCACGTCCAGAGCGGTGGTGGGCTCGTCACAGATGAGGATTTCCGGGTTGGCAGCCAGGGCGATGGCGATGACGATACGCTGACGCATACCGCCGGAGAACTCAAAGGGATACTGGGTGTAGCGCATACGGGGCTCGCTGATACCCACTTCCTCCATGAGCTTGATGGCCCGCTCCTTGGCGATGGCACGGGTAACCTTGTAAACCACCTTGGAGGCCTTGTCCTTCATAAACTCGATGATGGCCTGGCCCTCTGCCCGGTAATCCACCTGGTCAGCCCGGGCAATGAGCTTGCCATAGTGCTTCTGCAGGTCGGTAACTACCCGCAGCACTTCCTCGTGCAGCTCCTCCAGGTCGTAAACCTGCTTGGGAACCACGCTCCAGTCCACCTTCTTGCCCTTGGCAATGAGGGCTTCCCGCTGCTTGGTCTGCTGCTCGAAGCGCTTTTCCTCCTTGGGGTTGTTCTCCATGGCCCGGAAATACTTGTTGATGGCGCTGTTGAGGCTGGTGCGGAAGGTATAGGCCAGGCTGTCCTTGTTGATTTCCAGCCGGTCAATGCTGGCCTCCACGCTGTCGGAGAGCTCCTTGGCCAGATGCAGGGCATCCTTGCTGTCATACTGTCCCTGGAAGAAGGGCACAGCTTTTTCCAGCTGCTCCAGGGCGGTCTTCTTCTTCTCCATAGCCTTCCGGCCGGAGTAGGCCACGCCCTTCACCTCCGCCTCCACAAAGGCGTCCAGGAACTCCTTCTGGATATACTGGGCGCAGAAAGCGTTCAGCTCTGCCACATCCCGGCTGGTCAGATTCTCCTGGGGATTGCGCATCTTGTAGTAGCCGATGCTGAAGAAGTCAGGACGGGTCCGGTTCTCCATCTCGGTGAGCACCTGCTCCACTTCTTTCAGAGTGGTGACAATGCTCTGGGGCAGCTCCTTGTCCCCCTTCTTGTAGTCACCGGACACCTTGCCCAGCCGGTTACCCAGCTGGCTCAGCTGGGTGCCGTAATTTTTGGCAAAGAAGGGATTGGAGATGGTCTTCAGGTTGCTGCGGAACCGCTGGAGGCTGGCCTTCACATCCATCTTCTGGTGCTTCTCCATGCGGAACAGGAAGTCCTCAATACCGGACTTCAAATCCTCCGCTACGGTGATGGCATCATTGTACTTATGCTCCATCCGGTTTGCCACGATGCAGAACTGGTCGAAGGTCTTGCACAGCTGGGCAACCTTGTCCGCCCCCAGATCCGTATTGGCGGCGGTCATATTCTTTTTCAGCATCGCCAGCATATCATTGAACTGGCGTCTGGACTCCTTCCGGCCGGCCTTGTTCTTCAGCAGCATGGCCTCGGTAATCTGCTTACCGATGCGGACGATGGGGTTCAGAGAGGACAGGGGGTCCTGGAAGATTATGGAGATCTTGTCGCCCCGGATTTTGCACATATCCTCCTCGGAGACCTTCAGCAAATCCCGGCCGTCATAGATAATCTCGCCGCCCTCAATAATGGCGTTGCCCGCCAGAATTCCCAGGATGGCCTTGGAGGTGACGGACTTGCCGGAACCGGACTCGCCCACCACAGCCAGGGTCTTGCCCCGCTCCAGGTCAAAGGAGATGTCCCGCACCGCCTTCACGGTACCGTTGTTGGTGCGGAAAGAAACTTTTAAATTTTTCAGCTCTAAAATCTTATCCATGCTTATTCCTCCACACCGCGCAGCGAGGGATTGAAAGCATCCCGCAGGCCGTTACCGAACAGATTGAAAGAAATCATCAGAAGAGAAATGAAAATCGAGGGGAACAGGATGATGTGGGGGTAGCTGGACAGGAACTGTCTGCCGTTGGCCAGCATGGTGCCCACAGAGGTCATGGTGGAGCTCTCCAGGTTCACGATTCCCAGGTAAGTCAGGCTGGACTCGGAGAAGATAACGCTGGGAATCACCAGCACGGAGGTGGTGACGATGGTACCCAGGGAGTTGGGGAAGATATGCCGGAACATAATCCGACGGTCCTTGGCGCCCAGGGTTCTGGCTGCCAGCACATACTCCTGACCTTTGAAGCGATAGAACTGCATACGGGTGGTGGCAGCCATGCCAATCCAGCCCGTGAGGATAAATGCGAAGAACAGTGACGGCACCACGCCCACCTTTTTCGCCAGGTGCAGCTGGAATAGGGTTGCCACAACCATGAAGGGAATCCGGGCCAGCACGTCCACAATACGCTCCATCACCATATCCACGGCACCGCCGTAGTAACCCTCAATGGCGCCGTACATGGCACCGATGAACAGGTTGATGGCGGAAACGCAGATGGCGAGGACAAAACTGAACCGGGCACCGGAGGCCAGACGGGTCAGAATATCCTGGCCCAGGGCGTTGGTACCCAGCAGGAAGCTGGGCTCGGCGCCGTAGCGGTACATAAAGTAGGTGTACTTGAAGATCCGGCACTTGTAGGACACGTTGTTGGAGTCGCCGGTAATGGTGGCATAGCGGTAGCGGTCCTCAGCCTCCGGGTTCTCCAGGCCGGGGTCTCCTTCAATCCGCAGAGAGTCATACTCGCCGTCATTGCCGCTGTCCCGATAGATGTTCTGGAAGTTGCCTTCCTTATCCAGCTGAGGCACGCCCTTCTTGTTGGTCTCGTACCAGATGTTGGCATCGGTCTGGCTCTTGTCGGTGATGGCAGGGTAGATAACCTGCTTGCCGTTTTCCAGCTGCCACTGCTGAATGGACTCATATTCCTGAGGCGTCAGGGTCATATACACGAAACCGTTGGAAATGTAGCTGTCCACCCGGGAGGTATAAGTCACCTTTCCCTTTTCGTCGGTAGAGGTCGTCACCTCGCCCTTGACCACATCATAGCCGGTTTCCACACCAATGGCCTGGAGGGCCTGGAAATTGGCCTCGCCCAGGGTCTGCTCGGAAGCGCCGTCCCAGAAATTCAGGCCCATGTTGGTAAAGAGGCTGGACTTGGGCAGCAGCTTGGTGTACTGCAGATAGGTGGTATCCGTCAGGCTCTTGGAGTAGTTGGTCTCACAGAAGATAGGCACCAGCATGGCGTAGAGCACCAGCAGCAAAATGATGATGGCTGCCACCACGGAGCTCTTGTTCTTGCAGAACCGGCCGAAGGCATCCGCCAGATAGCTGACTTCCTTGGTATCAAACTTCCGGTCGTGGAGCCGGTTCTCATCGCCGACAAAGCGGAACTTTTCGGCGGGAATCTTTGGAATTTCGTTTGTCTTTTTCATTTCTTAGACCCCATTCTAATTCTCGGATCGATGATGCCGTAGCTCAGGTCAACAACGATACCGGCGGCCAGTCCGATCAAAGTATAGAAAGCGGACAGAAGCAGGAAGAAGTTGTAGTCCAGGGTATTGATGGAGGACACGTACAGGTTACCAACACCGGGCACCACGAAAATGCTTTCAATGATCAGGGAACCGGAGAGCACCAGGATAACCTCACTGATGATATTGGGGAAGATGGGCACCATGGCATTCCGCAGGGCATGGCGCACCGTGGTCTGTCCTCTGGTCAGGCCCTTGGTCCGGGCCAGGAGCAGGAAGTCACTGGTGAGCACCTCCGTCAGCTCCGCACGGGTAAACCGGGCGTAACCGGCAATGGAGCCCAGGGACAAAGAGAGAACCGCAGGAATCATACTATGGAACATGCTCCAGGAGAAGTAGTCCGTACCGGCTTCCATAACCAGGGGGAAGAGCTTCAGCTTGAAGCACAGCACATACTGAATCAGGAAGGCGTAAACATAGCTGGGAACGGATACCATCACCATGACGCCGGTAGAAATCACATGGTCCTGCCACTTGTTCTTCTTCAGTGCGGCATAAATGCCCAGCAGCAGGCCCATAGGCACCGCAAACAGGGAAGCGTAAGCATTGACGATGATGGTGTTGGGCAGCTTGCTCAAAAACACCTGGAAGCAGTCCTGGCCGAAGTACAGCTTTTCACTCAGGCCCCAGTTGCCGCCAATGAGGGTGTTCTTCACAAAGTTGCCATACTGGACAATCAAAGGAATGGGATTGCCGTTGATATCCGTCAGGCCCTGACGGTAACGGCTCTGGAGGACAAGGGACATATCCTTGCCGAACTGCTGCACCGGTACATTGGGCAGCAGGCGAATCAGCACGAAGCAGGCTGAAATAATAATGAAATAAGTCAGTATCAGAAACAGAATTCGTTTCAGAACATATTTGAACATATACAAGACAAATCGTCCTCCCTTTTGTATAGATTCACGGCTTGCGCCGCTGCATGATATGGGAAGAATCCAGGTAATAGCCCTGGGCGGCCCGAACCCGGGTAGGCGGAACCGTTGGGTTCGGCCGAATTTGCCAAACCGTTTGTTGGCACGAAACACCAATAGAAAACAGACAAAATTCCCCATGAAAGCGATACACTCAGTCCACCTAAGCCGTGGCTGACGATTGCCTCATGTGGAAAGTAATCTGGTTTCTATTGGCGTTTCATGTGGAAGGGGCAGATTTCTTCTGCCCGGATACCCCACAGACAGGGGCCGCAGGGCCCCTGTCCGGGAATATCCATAAAGGTTTTGGAATTACCGATTAGGTGTAATCCAGCTCGCCGTTCTGAGAAGCGACATAAGCGTCCCACTCAGCATCGGTGTAGTTGTAGGTGTAGTACTTCACGCCGCCGAAGCCCATGCCGAAGATGTACTCCTCGGTGTAGAACTCGATCTGCTGACCCTTCAGCTGAGCAGTGGAGTTATCCATCACAGGGATGAAGTTGTAGTTCAGCAGGACAGCGCCTTCCATAGCGCCCAGCAGTCTCAGACGGGTCTCGGGATCGTTGTCAGCAGTGCCGCAGGAGTACTCGATGGTGGAGCCGTCCTCAGCCTTCAGAGTGACCTTGTCGCCCTTCATAACGTTGTTCCAATCGGCAACGGAAGCGGTGTAGGTCACGCCGTCGATCTCGAAGTCCATCTGGATGGCGGTGTAGTCGGTACCGGCATCGTACTGGTAGTCGGGGTTGACATAGGCATCAATCAGCTTGTAGGGATCCAGAGCGGAGCCGGTCCAGCCCACACCGAAGAGCAGGTCGACGGTGTTCTTCTGCAGAGCCTCAGCGAAGGCGTTGCCCAGGGTGTCGTCACGGCTGAAGGTCAGCTTGCCTTCCAGCTTGGTGCCCTTCACAGCCTCGGTGTAGTTGTTCACAATGAACTCATAGCCGTTGTTGTAGAAACCGGTGGTGTTGTCGGGAGTACCGATCTTGATCTCCACCACATCGTCCTCGTCCATCAGGCCCATCTCGATAGCCTTGTCATAAGCCTGGTTGAACTTCTCCTGAGCCATGGCCAGGTTGTAGCCGGTGATGGACTCTACAGCCTCATCCAGGTCGGCGTACAGCTTGCCCTCGCCGTAGTCCTCGGAAACGCCCCAGAACTCAGCCAGAACTTCCTTGGCCACTTCGGTGGTGCGGTAAGCGGTACCGGCATCGGGATCAGAAATGATCATGTCGGAGAACAGGCCGAAGGCGGCGCTGTTGGTGGGAGCGGTAGCCAGGCAGAATGCGGAACGATCCAGAGCCAGGCTCATAGCCATACGGAACTCGGGGATGGTCAGGATGGTCTTGTTGATGTTGGCGCCGGCATTCTGCTGAGCGGTGGTCAGGTTCTCCAGGTCGGGGTTGAACACCATAGCAAAGGTGGAGTCGCCGGTGGCGTAGTAGCAGTAATCGGACAGGGAGTAGGTGTCCATATCCGTAGCATCCAGGCCGTAGGAATCCAGCTTGCCCTGGATGAACAGCTCCAGACGGGTGGAAGCCTCGGGTACGCAGTCCACAACCATCTTGGTGGTCTGGTAGGTGCCATCGGTCAGGCCGTAGTAGTTCTCGTTCTTCTCCAGGACGTACTGCTTGTCGGCCTGGAAGGAGGTCAGCTTGTAGGGGCCGTAAGAGATGGTGGTCTCAGCGGAGGTGCCGTAGGTGTTGGTGTAAACGCCGTCCTTCACAGTGGCCAGGGAGTCATACAGCTCGATGTTTACCAGCCAGGAGCTGGTCAGGGAGTAGTACAGATAGAAGCCGGACAGAGGCTTCTCCAGAATCAGAACCAGCTCGTTGTCGCTGGGAGCCAGCATACCAACTTCATCCCAGGAGCACTCGGGGTTGGTGTACTTGTAAACCAGGTAGCCGGGGATGTTCTCAGCGGTCTCGCCCCAGGCGGGGTTGCCGGTGATCAGGGTCTCCAGGTAGCCCATGGTCTCGTCGGTCAGAGGCACGCAGCCGTTGTCGCCCTTCTTGGCCACCAGGGCATCCCAGTCGGTCAGGTCGAATACCGTATCGCCGTAAGCCTTGACGGTGTCGGTCAGGGTCTGGCCCTGCAGCCAGCTCATCTGCACATCCAGAGCGATGTAAACGGTCTCACCCTGGGGCGTGGTGTAAACGCCGTCCTCGCCCTTGGTCAGGTCGGCAACGGCGAAGACCTCTGCGTTGTCATTGTTGTCCTGCAGCTCCACAACCTTGCCGGAGTTCAGGTACTTCTTGGCATTCTTCACGATCATGTTGCCGGAGTACAGCATATCAGCACGGTAGTTCTGAGCAGCCGGATCCAGCAGACGCTTGGCAGACTCGATGAAGTCCTGAGCGGTGATGGGGGTGCCGTCCTCCCACTTCAGATCGTCCCGCAGGGTGATCTTGTGAGCGATAGCGGTATCGCCTTCCTTAATGCCGTACTGGCCGACATACTCGGCAGTTACATCCTCAGGGAAGTCGGTAGCCATACCAGGAATCACCTTGTAGCCGTCCTGGGTTTCATTGTAGTCGAAGGTGTAGAAACCGTCTACAATGTAGTCCAGGATTTCGCTATCGGTTTCTGTCTGATAGGTGTGCACATTCCAGTTGGTGGGGAACACAGACAGCGCGGTGTTGTAGGTGTAGGTAGCCTCGCCGGCAGGGGCGGTGGTACCGTCGGTGCCTGCCGTGGTGTCGTCAGAGCCCTGATTGTTGGAACAAGCGGCCATACTCAGAACCATGACAGCAGCCAGCAGCAATGCAAGCAGCTTTTTCATTTTCTTTTCCTCCATTTTTCATAATATATACACAGCAGTTTATCTTTACGCTGTTGTATACCGGAATAGAACCGCACAAAGGAGAGTTGTCCGGGAAAATACCACTTTTTCATTCCCTTTGTCCGCCAGTTGTATACATTTTGGACTTTTCAACAATTTCCTCTGATATTTTCAGAATATACCACAATTTTGGCCTTATGTCAATACTTTATTCAAAATCTTGTTTCCGGCATATGTTCAAGTGTTCGCCGTATATGTATCTTTTCCGTGGAAGCCCGGATAAAATCCCCGTCAAAAATATGCGATAAATGGTTTTTTCGCCCTTTTTTTCCTTTTTCCGGAACCCGATGCATGGATTTTTCCTCCGGCCGCTTTCTTTCGCAAGTCCCGAAGAGTTTCTTGCATTTTTCCTTTTTTCTTTTTGGTACAGCCTGTCCATTGCCCATTTCTTCAGGGAAAAATGAATTTATCCCGTTTGTAACTTGCATTTTCCCTTTCGGTCTGTTAAAATGGAGGAAGTTTCTGACAGGAGGTTCAAACCGATGCGTTATATAGAAGAAGTAATGAATAAGGTAAAGACCCAGAACCCGGATCAGCCGGAGTTTCTCCAGGCGGTTCAGGAAGTGCTGGAGACCCTGGCGCCTGTGGTGGAGCGGAACGAGGCGCTCTACCGGAAGCAGGCCTTGCTTGAGCGGATGACCATTCCCGAGCGGGCCATTGTGTTCCGGGTGCCCTGGGTGGACGATGCCGGCAATGTGCAGGTGAACACCGGCTACCGGGTGCAGTTCAACGGCGCCATCGGCCCCTACAAGGGCGGCCTGCGGTTCCACCCCTCTGTTAACCTGAGTATCATCAAGTTCCTGGGCTTTGAACAGGTATTCAAGAATTCCCTTACCGGCCTTCCCATGGGCGGCGGCAAGGGCGGCTCCGACTTTGACCCCAAGGGCAAGTCCGACCGGGAGATTATGGCCTTCTGCCAGAGCTTCATGTCCGAGCTTTACAAGCACATCGGCCCCGACACCGACGTGCCTGCCGGCGACATCGGCGTGGGCGGCCGGGAAATCGGCTTCCTCTTCGGCCAGTACCGGCGGCTGCGGAACGCCTACCACGCCGGCGTCCTCACCGGCAAGGGTCTGACCTACGGCGGCTCCCTGGCCCGTACCCAGGCCACCGGCTACGGCCTTCTGTACCTGACCCGGGAGGTGATGGAGCACAACGGCCACACCCTGAAGGGCAAGACCGTGGCAGTGTCCGGCTCCGGCAACGTGGCCATCTACGCCATCGAGAAGGCCTGGCAGCTGGGGGCAAAGCCCGTCACCTGTTCCGACTCCACCGGCTGGATTTACGATCCGGAGGGCATTGACGTGGCCCTGCTGAAGCAGGTGAAGGAAGTGGACCGGGCCCGGCTGACCCAGTACGCTGCCGCCCGTCCCAGCGCCCAGTACCACCAGGGCCGGGGTGTGTGGACGGTGAAGTGCGACGTGGCCCTGCCCTGCGCCACCCAGAACGAGCTGCACCTGGAGGATGCCCAGCTGCTGGTAGCCGGAGGCGTCACCGCCGTGTGCGAGGGCGCCAACATGCCCACCACTCTGGAAGCCACCCGGTACTTACAGGAGCACGGGGTGCTGTTCTGCCCCGGCAAGGCAGCCAACGCCGGCGGCGTTGCCGTATCCGGCCTGGAGATGTGCCAGAACTCCATGCGCTACAGCTGGTCCTTCGAGGAAGTGGACAGCAAGCTGGAGGGAATCATGGTGAACATCTACAAGAACATCGATGCCGCCGCCAAGGAATACGGCATGGAAGGCAACTATGTGGCCGGAGCCAACATCGCCGGCTTCCTGAAAGTCGCCGACGCCATGCTGGCCCAGGGCGTCATCTGAAGACAGCCTAAAAACAACCAATCCCCCCGGACGGAATCTCCGCCCAGGGGGATTTTTTAGGCGGCGTGCCGCCGCTGTCAATGCGAGCACAGTGCCCATATTTTCGCTTACCATTTTGCTCGGTAACGATACCGGGCACCGGAGGGGCAGTAACGATTCGCTGAAGATTCCCATGCGAAAGTGTCAGCGGGCACTGCCCGCAAGGCTCCCGGCCTGTGGGAGCTGGCACGGCGCAGCCGTGACTGAGGGATTACAGTAAGCACTTCCCCAAAAGCACAAACCAATGTGAAGTGGCACAGGCTTATAGCTCCCTCCGGGAGGGAGCTGGCACGGCGTTAGCCGTGACTGAGGGAGCCAGCGGGCGGTAAGCTAACGGTTTGCTTTTGGGTTGGTACTTGCTGGTGGTCATCGTCACCCGTTTATAACCTTTTAGTCTGTTCTTCAATCGGCTTTCTGCAAGCGCTTGCCAGCGGGGCCTTCCTTTCTTGCTCCGGCAAGAAAGGAAGCAAAGAAGCCGGCTCAAGGGGGGAGCAACTCGCTCCCGCTCGAATTGCTCCCCCCTTGAGAATCCCCCGGGTGGAACCAACCGGGATTGACCCTTCGCTTTGGCTCGGGTGGTGGGTTTTATCCTCTGCACCCGTTTGGGTCTGTGGGATTTTGGAGTGCTTCGTTCCCTCGCTGTCGATTGGAAGTGAGAAAAAACCAGAATCGCACAATAGAACGATACCGGGCGGGTCAGGGAAGTAACGAGTAGTAGAAAGCTGCCGTGCGAAATTGTCAGCGGCCACTGGCCGCCGTCCAGAGGCCGTCGGGGTAGAGGCCCTGGTCGGTGAGGCCCTTCAGGGCTGCTACTACCATGGGCTTGTCCTCGGCATAGGTGACGCCGTACCACCGGTCGCCGGTGGGCAGCACCTTTACCTGGGCCTTCCCTTCCCGGAGAAGCTGGCCTACGGTCATGGGCAGATAAAATTCCGCCTTGGCAGGATTCTGGGGCACCTCATCTCTGAGAAACTCCGGGAACCGCCGGGCAATCTCCTCCACAAAGCCCTGGGTAAAGCCCCACATATTCATGGAAACCGGAGTATCTCCCGGCACATCCTCCCAGGTCTTGCCCTCGTCCGCCGTAAAGTGGATGCCGCCGGCATACTTTTCAATCCGGGTCCGCTCCACAATGGAGGTAAGATTCCCCTCCCCATCGGTCTGGCACACGCCCCGGGCCACGGAGCCGTTGTCCGTCACGGTGTTCCCCAGACGGTAGCCAATCATGCAGAATTCATAAGGCTGGCTGTCCTTGCTCTCCACCAGGAAATCATACAGCCGCTGGAACGCCTCCGGGCCGTAGTAGTCGTCGGCGTTGATAACCCCGAAGGGGGCATCCCCAATGGCTTCCCGGGCGCAGAGCACCGCATGGCTGGTGCCCCAGGGCTTGGTACGCCCTTCCGGCACCGTAAAACCCTCCGGAACCTTGGTAAGCTCCTGATAGGCATAGCGGATTTCCATGGGGCAGTTCTCCAGCCGCTTTCCCACGGTTTCCATAAAATCTTTTTTGATGGCCTCTTTAATGATGATAACCGCAGTCTGGAAGCCGGCTCTGTGGGCATCGTACAGGGAATAGTCCAAAATGGCCTCTCCCTGGGTACCCACCGGATCAATCTGCTTCAGTCCGCCGTAACGGCTGCCCATTCCGGCAGCCAGAACCACCAATACAGGCTTGTTCATTGGTAAGACCTCCCAGTCTTTTCTTTATTTATTATGCCCCAAAGGGCAGAATTTCTCCATACTATCCCAGCAAATCCGCAAGATCTACACAAATTTCCTGCTTTTTCAGCTTTTCCCAGGAAAATTCTTCCGCCAGCTCCCGGGGGCTGATGTCCTGCCGCCGCTCCAGAAGCCCTGCCTGCCAGGCAAGCCACCCCACCAGAGCCTCCGGCCTGTGGGTCAGCCGCAGCCGCCCCAGATCCAGATCCTTGTCCCGCTTGCTCAGCCGCCGCCCATCCCGGGCGGTGAGCAGAGGCACATGGCCGTACTCCGGGTGGGCATAGCCCAGCAAATCCTGCAGGTACATCTGCCGGGGCGCAGAGCCCAGCAAATCCACGCCCCGCACCACCTGGGTCACACCAAAGTCCCCGTCGTCCACGGTGACTGCCAGTTGGTAGACAAAAACCCCGTCCGCCCGGCGCACCACAAAATCGCCGCAGCCGGAAGATAAGTTCTGAACATACTCCCCCTGGCACAAATCCGCCACCCGGTACTCCCGGTCCGGCACCAGAAGCCGCCAGGCAGGCTTCCGCTGAAAGGCCGCCCGCTCCCGGTCAGAAAGCCCCCGGCAGGTGCCGGGGTACACATAGGTGCCGTCGCTCTGGTGGGGGGCATTGACGCTGTGAAGCTGGCTGCGGGTGCAGTAGCAGGGGTACAGAAGCCCCCGATCCTGCAATTTCCCGAAAGCCGCCTCATAGGCCGCGGTCCGCCGGCTCTGGGGCGGGGTCTCCTCATCCCAGGGAAGTCCCAGCCAGAGAAGATCCTGCCGCAGCACCTCCCCCAGCTCCGGGCTGGTGCGCTGGGTGTCCAGATCCTCCATCCGCAGAAGAAGGCTTCCACCCCAGGACTTGACGGACAGCCAGGCAATCAGGGCAGCGAATACGTTTCCCAGATGCATCCGGCCGGAGGGTGTGGGGGCGAACCGCCCCACCGGGGGCGTCACAGAATCCCCGACAGCCGCAGTACCCACCACAGCACCACCAGTACAATGCCCCCTGCCAGCAGGCAGTTGGCAATAATCAGGCCCCGGTTTCCCTTTTCCTTCCCCTGGGGGACTTCCTCCGGTTCTGCCCGCTCTTCGCCGTAATCGTTGGCAAAATTCCGGTAGGTCACATTCTGGGGCGGGGCCGCCACGGTGTCTTCCATCAGGGCCTGCAGTTCCGGGTCGTTCAATATATCATCCACATTCGGGCCATGGGAAGTCTCCCGGGGGTCCTGCACAGGGGTGAAGACCTGGGTCGCCTGCTCCTGCAGAAGCTCCTGCTGAAGTCTGTCCAACTCCTCCTTGGTATCCTTAAACATGGCAATTACTCCTTTGCTCAGGTTATGAGATGACATAATTATACCTGAGGAATCTCAGGCTGTAAAGGCTTTTTTCTCTTTTCTTTTGGGGTCTTGTGAAACAGGCAAAAATCGTGTATAATATAGGCTGCTTATTTTAAGAAGAAGGAGGACGTGCGCCTATGACCATTGACCCGGAAGAATTGAAAAAGCGCAGGCTCCTGCGGGAAAAGCGCAGGCAGGCCCAGCGGCGAAGGCGGCGGCAGCTTCTTCTTCGCCTGGGACTATCTGCCCTGGTACTGCTCCTGGTGGCAGGAGGCATTTACCTCTGGAGCCTTCCCCAGGAGGAGCAGGAATCCCCCGCCCAACAGGAGCCCCTCCAGGTCACCCAGCCCACAGAACCCACAACCCTTCCCCCCACCTCCGTGGTTCACGTGGCAGCGGCAGGAGACCTGAACATCACCAACGCCGTGGTTCAGTCCGGGGGCGAAGCCCGGGACTATACAAAGACCTTCCAGGATGTGGCCTGCCTGCTGGCGGATGCTGACCTTTCCGTGCTGAACTTTGAAGGCCTGCTGGTGGGAGAGCCCTACGGCTCCACCGGCTCCGCTCCCCAGGCGCTGGCGGAAGCCCTCCACAGCGCCGGGGTGGACCTGATTCAGATGGCCAACTCCTACTCCATCAGCCAGGGCACTTTGGGCCTTGGCACCACCCTGCAAAACATCCGGGCCGCCGGCATGGAGCCCCTGGGGGCCTATGCCAGCAACCAGGAATACCAGCAGGCCAAGGGCTATACCATCTGCGAAGTGGCGGGTGTACGCATCGCCTTTGTGGCCTTTACCAAGGGCATGAACTCCATGACCCTCCCCGCCGGCAGCGAAAACTGCGTGAACGTGCTCTATAAGGACTACGACAGCACCTACCAGAGCATCGACCGGGACAAAATCGCCGCCGTTATGACGGCGGTGCAGCAGGAGGAGCCGGACATCACCATCGCCATGCTCCACTGGGGCAGCGAGTACAACGACACCATCAGCCAGTCCCAGGAGTCCATCAAAAAGCTGTTTCAGTCCTACGGGGTGGACGCCATCATCGGCACCCACTCCCACTACGTCCAGAAAATTGAGTACGACGAGACCGCCGGCACCCTGGTTGCCTACTCCCTGGGGGATTTCCTGGGCGACGGGGAGCGCTCCGGCTCTGAGTATTCCATTATTCTGGATATGGAAATCACCAAGGACAATGTAACGGGAGAGGCCAAAATCACCGGCTACTCCTACACCCCCATTTTCACCGTGAATCAGGCCGGCATCCCGCTGCAGGTGGTGCGGCTGCCCCAGACCATCGCCGCCTATGAAGCGGAGTATATCAACCGGGTGTCCAAGACCACCTATGAGGCCATGACCTACGCCCTGGAGCGAGTCCAGGCCCGAGTTCTGGGAGAATAAGAAAATCCGGCAGGAAGCGCTACAGCCTCCTGCCGGGATTTTTTTACTTGATAGATACGTTTAGGGAAACTCTGATTAAATCGGCAAGAGCTGACAGCGAGAGATTTTTTCTCAGACAAAAGAATGGAAAACAGGGGAATACTTCTTGTATTTCCTGTTTTCCATTCTGCATGGATGGGGAAAAAGATCCGCTGTTCAGCCGCAGACGATTTATTCAGAGGTTCCTTAGCACCTGAAACGCTTTGTAATCGTCGCAGTTGGTCAGGAGCACCACCACCATATCGGAGTAGCCTGCTGCCTGAATCTTCTTCCGGCTGAAGCGGATCAGGGGCTGACCGGCTTTCACCTTGTCCCCTTCCTTCACCAGCATCCGGAAGCCTTCCCCCTTCATCTTCACGGTGTCCACACCAATGTGAATCAGCACTTCCATGCCAGCCGGGCCGGTAACGCCCACAGCGTGGCCGGTCTCGGCGGTGGTGGAAATCACGCCGTCAAAGGGAGCAACCACCACGTCCTCCTCCGGGACAATGCCTACGCCCCGGCCCAGAATGCCGCCGGCGAAGGTCTCATCGGGAATTTCCGTGTGGGGAACCACCTTGCCTGCCACGGGAGCCAAAATTTCTCCTGCCTCGCAGGTCATCACCGGAGCCTGCTCCTTCTTCTTTGCAGCGGCTTCCGGATCCTTCCACACCACCAGGGTGAGAACGAAGGCAACACCGCCGGAGATGGCCAGCAGGATGGTGTACAGCAGTGGCTTGTTGATAATCAGGTAGCCGGGGAAGCCGGTGACGCCGTAGCTGCTGCCCCCCAGGCCCACAATGGAGCCGAACATGGCGCCGATTGCGCCGCCGATCATGCCGCAGATAAAGGGCTTCATAAAGCGGAAGTTCACGCCGAAGATGGCAGGCTCCGTAATGCCCAGAGAAGCGGACAGCGCGGAGGGCACCGCCACGGTACGGGTCTTCATCTGATGGGTCTTTACAGCCACCGCCAGACAGGCGCCGCACTGGGCAAAGTTGGCAGCGGAGGCAATGGGCATCCAGATATTCAGCCCCTCAGCGCCGGAGAGCATGCCCACCTCAATCACATTGTACATATGATGCAGGCCGCAGACCACCGTCAGGGGGTAGATGGCCCCCATCACCAGGGCGCCCACGCCATAGCCCACCGTCACCAGCCACTGGGCAAAGGACAGGATGTAGGTCTCGGCAGTGGAGAAGATGGGTCCGATGATGGTAAAGGCAATGAAGGTGGTAGCCAGCACCGTCACCAGGGGGGTGACAAACAGGTCGATAATTTCCGGCACAATCTTGTGCAGCCGCTTCTCAATCCAGCACATGAGCCACACGGCGATAATCACAGGAATCACGTGGCCCTGGTAGCCCACCTGGGGCACCTGGAAGAACAGCAGCTGCCAGGCGGGAACGGATTCCATACCGGCAACGGACCAGGCATTGATCAGGCTGGAATTGATCATGGCCAGACCCACAACGCCGCCCAGGAACAGATTGCCGCCGAACACCCGGGCGGTGCTGATAGCCACCAGCACAGGCAGATAGGAAAAAGCGGTGGAAGAAACCATGTCCAGGAAACCGTACCAGTCAGACCCGGCGAAGGAGGGAATCACCTTGCCCAGAGCCTGCACCAGACCCATCATCAGGCCTGCGGCCACAATGGCGGGAAGAATGGGTACGAATACGTCGCCCAGAGTCTTGACCATTCTCTGGGGCAGGGGCTGCTTGGCAGCAGCGGCGGCCTTGACCTCCTCCTTGGTGGCGGCGGTCATGCCGGTGATGGCGAGAAACTCGTCATAAACCTTGTTGACGGTGCCGGTGCCGATGATCAGCTGGAGCTGACCGTTGGCGTTGAATACACCCTTGACTCCCTCCGTGTCCTCCAGTGCCGCCACGTCAACCTTGCTGTTGTCTGCGATTACCAGCCGGAGCCGGGTCGCACAGTGTGCTGCGCTGATGACATTTTCCCGGCCACCTAAGTGGCTGAAAATCTCTTCGGCGCATTTGCGATAGTCCAATGCCATGATGGAATGCTCCTTTTCCTCTTTTTTGAAATCATTTTGAAAACGATTTCACCTCATAACCAAATTATAGTCCTTTCCTCCCGCTTTGTAAATCCCGCATTTTTAACAAATCGTGAACCCAAAAATTAGCCAGGATACACAATAAAAGGCTGGTGCCTATACCTCCCGACGGTCGGGAGGTGGCTTGGGGCGCAGCCCCAAGACGGAGGGAGCCGCGGCGAGTCGCCGCTGACAATGCGCACGATAATCTTCTGCGAATCGTTACTGCCCCTCCAGTACCCGGTATCGTTACCGAGCGAAATGGGGAAGGAAAATATGGGCACCATGCACGCATTGACAGCGGCGGCACGCCGCAATACCTCCCTCCGGGAGGGAGGTGGCTTGGGGCGCAGCCCCAAGACGGAGGGAGCCAGCGGGCGCAAAGCCGGTTGGATTGCCAGAGAAGGAACCTCCCCAAAGCTGTCCTATTTCCTATGCCCATTGGAGGCAACCACTCGGTAAAATCGGCATAGGGTATCGGTAATTATGAGCAAGTACCGTCCCATCCGCAAACCGTTAGCTTACTGCCCGCAGGCTCCCTCAGTCACTTGCGGTGACAGCTCCCTCCCGGAGGGAGCTATTGTTTCGGAAACTTGTGCTTTTGACAGAAAAAGAGGTAGAACCCAAGATTTTTGTGGTTCTACCTCTTTTTCTGCTTTTATTCCTTCCCTTTTTCAACAGGCGCTTTTCCTACTTACACAAGATTGTATTTTGCAAAAGCCTTTGCCAGGCCGTCCTCATCCACCGACGGGCAGACATAATCCGCCAGGGCCTTGAGCCGTTCGTTGCCGTTTGCCATGGCAACGCCCACACCCACCGTCTGCATCATCTCCAGGTCATTCATGCTGTCCCCGAAGCCGAAGGTGTCCTGCAAATCCACCCCCAGGTGCTGGCACAGCCGCCGGATGCCCCGGCCCTTGTCAAACTCCCGGTTGATCAGCTCTCCGTTGACGCAGAAAGGTCTGGAAACAATCTGACAGCAGAAAAGGAAGTCCTTTTCCAGGGCCGCCCGGGCCTCGTCCAGCTGGGAATCCTCCAGGCACATGAAAACCACCTTGTAAATGGGCCGGCCGTCATAGTTTTCCATGGGCTGGATGCCCAGTCTGCCTGCCATGGCTGCCCGCCAGCGCTGAATCTCGCTGTTGTCTCCCTGGTTCCGGCTGAGGAAATCCCCCAGTTCCCGGTCTCCGTAGGTGGCGTCCTTTGCCTCAATGGTGCAGAACACCCCCTGGGCATGGAGGGTTTTCAGGGCCAGCTCCAGCTTCTGCCGGGGCATGGGGCAGTCATAAATCACCTGATCCCCATAGACCACATACCCACCGGCGCTGGCTACCACTCCGTCAAAACCGTATTGGAGCAGCGGGGACAGCATAGCCAGATTCCGGCCGGTGCACAGCAGCACCTTGTGTCCCTTGGCCTGGGCAGCCCGGATGGCTTCCAGGGCGCTGTCCGGGGGCACATTGCTTCCCGGACTGGTGAGGGTGCCGTCAATATCCAAAAAAATCCATTTTTCTTTCATAGAGACTCCCTTCGCATAACGGTGTATCCCAGTTTGATCTGCCGCAGAGGCTGCTCTGCCATCTTCCCTTCCATCATCTGAAGAAGAATGGAGGCCGCATCCTCCCCGCACCGCTCATGGTACAGCCGGGCGGTGGTGAGGGTGGGGGTGGTGAGCCGGTCGGGCCAGTCATCCCCCACGCCGCAGACGCTCACATCCTCCGGCAGCTTCTTTCCTGCTTCCTTCAGGGCCTTCATCACACCGTGGGCCAGTTTGTCCGTGGCACACAGGATGCCGTCCGTATCCGGGTACATGGACAGAATCTGCTGGGCGCATTGATAGCCGCTTTCCACCTCGTAATGGGGGGCAAGGAGATAGGTGCCATCCAGCCCCGCCCGGCGGAGGGCATCGAACGCCGCCCGCCGCCGGGCAAGGCCGGTGGCCGCGTCCTTCTCGTCCACGCCCACATAGACAATCTTCTGCCGCCCTCGGGCAATCATCAGCTCCGTCAGGGCCTCCATGGCGCCGTAATCGTCGTGGTGCACGCAGCACAGCTCGGAAAAATTCTGTCCCGTAATCACCAGGGGCACCCGGCAGGCCTTGAAGGCGTCCTTTTTCATGGGGGTCATGGTGGTGCCCATGAGGACGATTCCCGACACCTGATTGTCCTGCATGAGATTCAGGCACTGCAGCTCCTTCTCATCCTCCCCGCCGGTGGTGGCAAGCAAGATGGAGTATCCGTTGGCCGCCATCACCTCATTCACCCCTGCCACCACATGGCCTACGGAGCTGGAGCTGATTTTCGGCACAATCACCCCCACCTGCTTCAAAGCGCCGGTGCGGAGGGTCTGGGCCGCCTGATTGGGCCGGTAGCCGGTCTGGGCAATGGCATCCCCAATCCGCTGGGATTTTTCCTCGCTGAGGGAACCGCCGTTGAGATACCGGCTCACTGCCGAGGGGGAAACCTCTGCCAGCCGGGCAATGTCTTTGAGTGTAACCATGGCTTACTCCTTTTCCTGGGGGTAGCGGAGAATCAGCCACCGGAATTCATAGGGCTTCATGGCAACTGCCTTTGCATCCAGCTTCTCCCCGGTGAGAAGGTCCTCATAGACCTCCCCCTCCTCCAGCCAAGCAGTCTCATTGCCTCTTCCAAAGTTGAACAAAGCCAGGAGCTTATCCCCCTGATAATACCGGCCGATGGCCAGAATGTGGGTGTTTTTGGGCTCCAGGGTCCACACATCCGCATCGGCGTGGAAGGCCTTTTCTCCCTTGCGGATGGCCTCCAGCTTCAGAAGGGCCTGGTAAAGGGGATTGGTGCTGCGCTTTTCCGCGGCAGCCCAGTCAAAGTTCCCTCTGTGAAGGAACCGGCTGTCCTCCCGCTTGATGGGGTCACAGTGGTAGCTGTAGTCGTTCAGCTGCCCCAGCTCATCGCCGCTGTAAAGAATGGGCAGGCCGCTCTGGGTAAAGAGGAAGGCGTGGAGCATGATGTCCAGATTCAGGCTCTGCTCCGACCCGGTTTCCATGCCGCAAAGGGAGGCGGTGGTGCCGCAGTGCCGGGCATCTCCCAGCCGGGGATCGTCGTTGTAAAGCTCTCCCCGGGCCTCGCTGCCAAAGCACTTGCCCTGGAAGTAGTCGCTGAGGAACCGCTTGTGGGCCACTTCCTCCACGCCGAACTGGCGCAGATATTCATAGTCCAGTCCCCAGCCAATGTCGTCATGGCACCGCAGGTAGTTGAGGAAGGTGTACTGCCGGGGCAGGGCGAACACCGTGTCCATCTGATGCCGCAGCAGCCGGGTATCCTGGGTGGCCACCGTGTGCCAGGTGGTGCACATGGTGGTAACGTTGTAAAGCATATGACACTCCGGGCTTTCGGGGGTGCCGAAATAGGGCACCACCTTGCTGGGCTCCATCACCACCTCACCCAGAAGCAGGGTACCGGGGCAGACAATGGCAGCCGCCAGATTCATAATCCGCACCAGGGTGTGAACCTGAGGCAGGTTCCGGCAGGTGGTCCACAGCTCCTTCCAGATATAGGGCACCGCATCCAGACGGATCACGTCAATGCCCTGGTTGCACAAAAAGAGCATATTCTCCGTCATGTCGTTAAGCACCGTGGGGTTGGCGTAGTTCAAATCCCACTGGAAGGGGTAGAAGCTGGTCATAACCACCTTCCCCACCTCCGGGCACCAGGAAAAGCTGCCGGGGGCGGTGGTGGGGAACACCTGGGGCACCGTCTGCTCGTAGAGGTTGGGAATGTCCCAGTTGTCATAGAAGAAATACCGCTGCTGGAAGGCCTCTTCCCCGGCCTTGGCCCGCTTGGCCCAGATATGTTCGTCGCTGGTGTGGTTCATGACGAAATCGATGCACACCACCATGTCCCGCTTGTGGCACTCCTCTGCCAGGTCCGCCAGATCCTCCTTGGTGCCCAGCTCCGGCTGAACCTTCCGGAAATCGGAGACCGCATAGCCACCGTCGCTTTTCTCCTTAGGGCTCTCCAGCAGGGGCATCAGGTGCAGATAATTGGCCCCCGTCTCCTGGATATAGTCCAGATGCTTCTCCACACCCTTGAGATTCCCCCCGAAGCACTGGGTATAAATCTGCATACCCAGCATCTTCTGATCCTTGTACCAGCCGGGATTCTCCTCCCGCCGGGCATCCAGCTGCCGGAGGCTCTCCTTCCGCTGGGCATACTGCTTCTTCAGCATGGAGCAAAAGTAAGCATAGGCCTGCTGGTCGTGATACAGTCCCAGATACAAAGAGCGCAGTTCCCTCTCCAGTTTGGCAAAACGCCGGTTAAAATCTGCCATTTTTACCCTACCTCCTTCAGCTTATCCATAACCTCCTGCAATGTGGGCATGGCAGGAATGGCTCCGGGACGGCTGGTGGTGATGGAAGCGGCACAGTTGGCCAGCTTCAGAATCTCCCGCAGCTCTATCTCCTCCAGTTCCACCAGGGACTTCTCTGTCAGGGCGCTCAGCACCGCCCCAAAGAAGGTGTCTCCGGCGCCGTTGGTGTCCGCAACCTTGGTGGCAAAGCCGGATACCCGCCCGGTCTTCCCCCGGAAGCGGTACAAAACCCCATCCGCTCCCAGGGTCACCAGCACCAGGGGTATGCCCTGAGCTTCCAGGCCCTCTGCCGCTTCCTCCGGGTCAGAGAAACCGGAAAGAAGGGCCGTCTCCTCGTCGCTGATTTTCACCACATCTACCAGGGGGAGCGGCCGGCGCATAGCCTTTACCGCAGTTTCCTCATCCTGCCACAGGTTTGCCCGATAGTTGGGGTCGTAGGTGATGAGAGCTCCACGGACCTTTGCATACCGGACAGCCGCCATGGTGGCAGCCCGGCTGGGATCTGCCGTCAGGCTGACAGAGCCAAAGTGGAGAATTTTTGCGGAATCCAGCAGGCCCTTATCCAGCATGGTCTCCTCCAGACAGATGTCTGCACCGGGCTTCCGGTAAAACTGAAAGCTCCGCTCCCCGGTGCTGTCCACGCTCACCACCGCCAGAGTGGTGGGCGCCTGGTCAGTCTCCACCAGACCGGCGGTGTCCACACCCTGAGAAACCAGGGTGCTGCGGAGGAAAGCCCCAAAGGCGTCCCGGCCCACGCAGCCGAGAAATCCCGCATCCGCCCCCAGCTTTGCCGCTGCCACCGCAGCGTTGGCAGGAGCCCCACCGGGATTGGACACAAACTGAGGAATCCCCAGCTCCGTAACCCCCACCTGTGTCAAATCAATAAGAATTTCTCCGATACTTACCAGCTTTGCCATAACCCTTCCTCCCGAAGTGAAAGTATTTTGAAATCGATTTCATTATAGAAAGATTTTTCCCATTTGTCAACCCATCTCCCAGGGTTTTCCTCCACTTCCTGAAAATTCCCCCAGGAAAAACCCGCCGGAAGCAAAAAAAGACCAGCCCAAAAAGGACTGGTCTTAAATTCCCTGTCAGGCGGGTGTATTCCCACTCTCATTTCCTTCATCCCGGGAAATCCCGGCGGCATCCGGACTTTCCCCGTCCTGACTGCCCAGACTACCGGCAATCCGGTGGGAGTTTTCAATCAGCTGCCCAAAGCCATACAGGCATAAGGAGGCGACCCAGGCAATGAGGGAGCCAAAAAAGATATACACCAGTCCCAGAATGACTGCACCGCTGTACATCAAGCCAAGTCCGCAAACCGCGGAAACCCCAACTCCGCCCCAACAAACCACCGGTGCCAAAAACTTGATTTTCTCCGTAACGTTTTCAAACATAAAAGCCCCTCCTGTCAAGATATTGGTTGTCCTGATAAAATTATAACCGGAGGACCGGGGCAATGCAAGATATTTATAGAGATGATCCACCCAAAACCATAGCTTTTTCAGGCTGTCATCCTATGGGCAAGTCATCCCCCGAAAGCCTCTGATAGAGAAATAAGAAGTTACTTCTATTCATTTACTTGTGAGAAATGTGGTTCAGAATTTACACTTACCGAACTTGCAAAGCAAGAAGGGGGATAACGCTTTATTGTTTTTCATGGCTTTTCAATGCGAATAAAACACATTACTTTGAACGGAGGAACATAAAATGACAACTATTGCAATCGCAAATCAGAAGGGCGGCGTCGGAAAAACCACCACTACTGTGAACCTGGCGGCCGGACTGGTGAGCCTGGGAAAGCGGGTGCTGTGCCTGGACTTTGATCCCCAGTGCCACCTGGCAAAGTACCTGGGCCATACCCATGACAACGGCGTAACCATCACGGACTTCATCGCTGCCAAGGCCAGCTACATGGATATGCCCTCCACGGAAGGTCTGATCCGGCACGGTGTTGCCGGAATCGACTTCATTCCCGCCTCCCTCCGGCTGAGCCGGGCCGAAACCATGTTGGCCCAGGCTATGCTCCGGGAGCGGGTGCTGCGGGACATTCTGGAAGAAATCGTCCCGGAAAAATACGATTACCTGCTTATCGACTGCAACCCCAGCATGGGCGTACTGCTGACCAACGCTCTGGTGGCAGCGGACCGGGTGTTGATTCCTGTCCAGACAGAAGAATTCAGTCTGGACGGCCTGGAGGACATGGTAGACCTGATTCAGATGGTGAAAAAAAACATTAACCCCAAGCTGGAGATTGCCGGACTTCTCCCCACCCTTACCACCAGAACCAAGGGGAGTGCTGATGTAATCCATTGGCTCCAGGATGGCTATGAAAACCTCTTTGCCTTTGCAATGGTTATCATTGAGGCCATTACGCTTGCCGTGCTTCTTTTGAAGAATCACGACAAGTGAATGTGATTTCTTTGCTGAAAAGCAAAAAGAAATTACTCCGTCCCAACCTTCCCTGAAGCGACGGAGTAATTTCCTAAGTGTGAGGGGGAGGCACCGTGCGTCGGTGTCCCTTCTGGTTATAGTATAACCCATCCGGCCTGCTTTTGCAAGCCGGTTTTTTGTTTTCTTTGGCACCGCAGCAAAAACTTGATAGAATGGAGGAAATAAATGAAACGAAATACCCTTTCATGGCTTGCACTCGTACCCAGTATTGTTACTCTTGCCGCAGTCTACTCTATCCTGGCATGGGGAGAGGGCCAGAACATCGCAGCGGTGCTTGCTGGGGCCGCTTCCATCGTCACCACGGTAGTTGTGGTTTCTATTTTTGCCATGCAGCTTGTCCGGGACAGCAGAACAATCGACAGCATTGCAAATGAATCAGTTGGTGGTGCAGTCCCGTGGATATGAAATTGGAGAAGGAACCAAAGCCTGTACCGTTTACCAGGACAAGTCCAATCCTGCCTCCAAGCAGAAACTCATTGCCCTGGATGGTCCGGTGGACCCGGTGCCCTGCCTGTTCCGTCTGGCCGTTGAGGTGGAGGGCCAGATCCAGGTGAAGAAAACCACCAACACCGGGCAGAACCTCTCCGGCTGGAAGTTTGAAATCGTAGACAAGGCCACGAACAAGGCGGTGCAGACCGTCACTACCGATTCCAAGGGCCTCGCCACAGCCACCAAACTCCCTGCCGGGGAGTACATCGTCCGGGAAGTTGGGGGCGGTAATGCCTACTGGCAGCTGGACACCTCCGGTCACACCGTTACGGTGGTTGCCGGTCAGACCGCAACTGTCACCGTCAAAAATATCCACCGAGGCAGAATCGTGGTACAGAAGAACGCCGTGAATGGCAGTCCGGAAGGCTGGAAGTTTGAAATCTGGCAGGGCAACACCCTGGTGGAAACCCTTACCACCGGTGCGGATGGCCGGGCAGTCAGTAAGTATCTGCTCCCCGGAAACTACAAGGTTAAGGAACTCCATGACCGGGACGGAACCTACTGGGAATACGATGTGAAGGTGGAGCAGAACGCCACCGTCACAGCCGGTAAGGACACCACCGTGTCCTACACCAATACCCAGTACGGTCTGCTTCAGATTGTCAAAACCATGGCAGACGGCACTTCCCCCGCTGGCTGGGTGTTCCGGGTAACGGATTCCACCGGGAAGGAGGTCCCCGGCTCTCCCTTTACCACAGGTGAGGACGGCGTGATTCTCTCCGGCAAGCTGGCTCCCGGAACCTATACGGTGGAGGAAATCATCCCAGATGATTCCCTGTACTTCTGCGACAGTCCCAATCCCCAGACGGTGGTGGTGACTGCCGGTGCAACGGCTTCTGTTTCCTTTACCAATGCCCTCCGGCCCGGTAAAATCAACATTCAGAAAGTCGATACCCTGGGCAATCCCCTGTCCGGTGCAGTATTCCTCCTGGAATGGAGTACGGATGGGAAGATTTGGAATCCCATTGTCTATTCTGAATCCATCCAGGCCGGTGGATGCAGCAATCCCAATGTGGTGGACGGCTGCATTACCACAGGTGAGGACGGCCTGGCCAGCTGGGAGAATCTCCACCCCGGTCTTTATTACCGGGTAACGGAAGTGAAAGCACCGGGCGGCTATCAGCTGCTGACGGAGCCGGTCTTTACCGGAAAGCTCCCCATTGAGGACCTCACCGTTTCCCTTCGGGTGGTGAATGCTCCCATCTTCACCCTGCCCCAGACTGGCGGCATGGGCTTTGACGGCTTTACCGCCGGTATCATTCTCTCTCTGAGTGCCTGTCTGGGCGCTCTCTTTTTTATGCTCTCTGCCGGGAAGAAACCCCGGCTATTTTCATATCAAAAACAAGAAAGGAAAGGTTACAAAATGAAAAAGTTTTTTGCCCTGATGATGACCCTGGTACTGCTTCTCAGCGGCATTCCCACGGCCTTGGCAGCAGATGCGGCAGATGCCACCATTGACTTAGGCGCCTCCTGCTCTCTGACGATTTTTAAGTACGACTGGACCAACGCTGTCAAGGACGGTGTTTGGAACGAGGATTCCTTCATCTCCACCGGCTGGCGTGAAAGCTATGTGGAAGATGTGCTGGGCAACGCTGTCCGGCAGGGCGATGCCGATGGCAGCACCGGCAACGACCTGGGCAACGGCCAGAACTCCAACGGCTATGCCCTGAAGGGTGTGGAATTTACCACATTGAAGGTAGCCGACATCGTGACTTTCACCGAATCCGCCAATGACCAGCACCCCGACTACAACCTGACCCAGGTACTGTATGGCTTCCACAAGGTAAAGGCCGCTGACCTGCTGGCCGCCATCGGCCTGGCCGACGGTGCTGGCCGGTACACCAATGCAGACAACACCGACAAGTTAAGCCCCGACAACTATTACTACACCTCCGAAACCCTGAACAAGGCCCTGGCTTCCGCCCTGGCCGCCAACGCTACCACCGTCAAGGACGCTCTGGAAACCTACATGGCCGCACAGGATGGAGCCATTGTCATGGCCAAGACCGATGAGAACGGCAAGACCATTCAGCGGAACCTGCCTGTTGGCCTGTATCTGTGCGTGGAAACCGCCGTTCCCGAGATGGTGACTTCCACCACCAATCCCTTCTTTGTCAGCCTGCCCATGACCACCGTTTCCGGTGACGACAACTCCTCCTCTCCCGAGGGCGGCCACGCCTGGAATTACGATGTGGTGGTTTACCCCAAGAATGAAACCGGCATCCCCACCCTGGAAAAAACTGTCCGGGAAGCCAAGAAGGACACCGGCAAGAATGAAGGAACCAGCACCATTACCGACGGCTTTGCCCACACCGCTACCGGCTCCTCCGGTGATGTGATGGAGTACCAGGTGATTTCCACCCTGCCCACCATTACCTCTCAGGCCACCGCTCTGACGGTCTACAACTTCTATGACACCATTTGTGAGGGTCTTTCCTACAACAAGTCCATGCGGGATGTGAAGATTGAGTTCTTTACGGACAAGGACTGCACCGACAAGGTTGCCTCCTGGGATATGGACAGCGGCAAGTTTACCGTCACCTACTCCAGCGATGACCGGCACATGACCGTGGATGTGACTGCCGCAGGTCTGGCTGAAATCAACGGCGATACGGAAAATGTCAACGGCCAGCTGTATGCCGGTTACTCCAACTACACCATCCGTGTCACCTACACGGCCACCATCGATTCTGACGCCTCCGTAGTTTTCGGTGACAACGGCAACGACAACCAGGTGGTTCTCACCTGGAAGCGCACTTCCACCGAATACTATGACACCCTGATTGATGACTGCCATGTTTTCACCTTCGGCATCGACCTGACCAAGCTGTTCTCCGATGTGGATTCCGAGACCGCTGAGGAACAGGGAATGTTTGACCATGTAAAGTTCAAAATCTGGAACGAAACCGACGGCTACTGGGTGACTGCCACCCGGAACGATGAAGAAGGTGTCTACTATGTCACCGGTCATGTGACCGATGAAACCGACGCCACCATCTTCCACCCTGTGACCATGGGTGAGGCTCTGGGGCAGATCATGGTCAAGGGCTGTGAGGATGACGAGTACATCATCACTGAGGTAGAAACCGCCAACGGCTACACCCTCCTGAAGGACGACATTCATGTGGTGATTTCCACCCAGATTGATGATAGCCGTCCCTGTGACATTTACACCCAGGATGTGCTGGGTGTTCTCCAGAACGACCCCCACTACTCCTTTGACGGTAATCTTAATCTGCACCTGGCCAACATTCCCCAGAAGCAGCTGGCCCACGACTATCTGACCGCTTCCGCAACGGTGGACGGCAATGCCGTGACCATGCTGGAGGACAACGGCTCCGCCAATGCGGAAGCACCTCTCACCGTGGTGAACACCCCCGGCTTTGACCTGCCTCAGACCGGCGGTTACGGCACCACAATCTTCACCGTCACCGGTATTGTGGTGATGGCGCTTGCCGCCGGAGTGACCCTCTGGCTCCTCTTTGGCAAGCGCAAGAAGGAAAACGCCTGAAAAAACCGGGAGCCGGAGGAAAAACCTCCGGCTCTCAAAATTGGCGTCTGGCATATCGAACGGTAACGACAATTACCTGTTTTTGGGCTTCATCCACCCGATAAATTACAGCATAATTCTTGACCATCAGTTGTCGGTAGCCCCTGTTGGCGTAGGAACCAGTTCGGCGCTCTGGAAATCGGTACGGCATACTTTCCAGGGAAAGAATTCCCTCTTCCAATGCGTCAATCATACTTTCAGCAGTCCCCGGTTCGTGCAGATTGGATGCAATATAGGCATAGATTTTATCCAAATCCTCCAAGGCACGGCTCAGTAATTTGACATTGTAATTATCCAAGGTGCTTCCTCCTGAGCAACGCAAGCGCAGAGCGGGCATCGTGGAGCGTCTGATTGGCGGCATATTCGGCCTCTGCTTCGAAAATAGAAACATCCAACGCACGGTTTTCCAGCATTTCCTCATAGGTCTCAATGCTCATAACCACCAAATCTCCATATCCGTTTTTAGTGATAAAAACAGGTTCCTTTTGGGCGTGGCAGATTTCGGAAATCTCATTGGTGTTCCGCAGGTCAGTAATGGGACGAATCTGTGGCATAACGCCACCTCCTTTCGCTCATTATTCTAACATTATTATGTACAAAATACAAGGAGGTAATTGTAAAAAAGAATTTTATTCTTTATCACCTTTCTTGGCGTCGATGCTTGCCTGGATGATGGCATACTCCGGTTCCAGTGCATCCCATTCCGCCTGAAACTGGGGGTCTTTCAGTTGTTCCTTCAAAAGGTCATTGAAACTACTCATACCTAAAACTCCCTTCTGTACACATACAATATGTGCTACAACCTATATTGTCAACTAATTTTTACACGCAAAGGAGGTACGATGAAGAAAAAACTTGCGTTAAGTGCAGCGGTAGTCACCTTTTTTCTTGCCCTCTTAATCACCCTCTACCCCCTTATCAGCACCGCTTACAACCGGCAGCACCAGTCCCAGATTCACCTTCAGCACCAGGAGCAAGTGGAACAGGCAGATAACCAGGCTTTGGAAGCTGCATGGGAGCTGGCAGAGGTTTACAACGCCGCTTTGGTTCCGGGGGTGCAGGATTTGGAGCGGTTCACCCCGGAGCAGCTGGAAGCAGCTGCGGAAGGGTACAAAGACCTTCTGGACATTGCCGGAGACGGCATTATGTGCTATGTCACCATTCCCAAACTGGATGCTTGTCTGCCGGTATACCACGGCACCTCCGACACCGTTCTGGAGCTGGGTCTGGGGCATTTACTGGGAACCAGCCTGCCCATCGGCGGCAACAGCTCACACAGCGTACTCACCGGTCACAGCGGCCTTGCCTCCCAGCAGCTGCTGTCCGACCTGGACCAACTGGAATCGGGCGATGTGTTTTATATCGAAGTACTGGACAAGACCCTGGCCTATAAGGTTGACCAGGTGAAAACGGTTCTTCCCCACGAAACGGAAGATTTGCAGATTATTCCAGGGCAGGACTACTGCACCCTGGTGACCTGCACCCCTTTCGGAGTGAATACCCATCGGCTCCTGGTAAGAGGAACCCGGATACCTTATGAGGAAGCCTCCCCCGATGCAGAAACCGCTCCCACAGAGCCTGTAACCTCTACCTGGGAGCAGGAATACCGCAACGGTATTCTCATTGGCCTGGGCATTGTGGGCCTTCTGGCAATCATTATGGTAATTATTTGGCGCATTTGGAGGTGCAAGTTTGAAACATTGTAATTTAAGCACCATCCCGAAAAGGGCGCACAAAGACAGACCACCTTTCGGTAGCCGAAAAAATATGGTAACGAAGCCTACCCAGGGGCGCTGGGGGTAACGAGATAGCCCTGACG
>DVGG01000051.1 GCA_018712825.1 Candidatus Faecousia excrementipullorum
AGCGAGAGATTTTTCGTCAGACAAAAGAATGGAAAACGGCGGAATACTGTATGTATTTCCCGTTTTTCATTCTGCATGGATGGCGAAAAAGATCCGCTATCCAGCCGCAGACGATTTATTCAGAGTTTCCCAAGAAAAGAAATACGAAAAACGCCAGCCACAGAGCCAGGGCAATCCAATGGATTCCGGGACGGCTGAAGAAAATCCCCTCCTGAGCGGCCTTCTTTGCCCGGCGGTACCACCAGAAGTATTCTGCGATGTTTGCCAGAAGGGCGGCACTGAACAGTCCCCAAGGTATCGCCTGCCACAGTCCCCAGGGAGCTGCGGCCTCCTCCCGGTAGATTCCCAGGGCTGCCAGTCTCTCCTGCCAATGGAGATTCCAGTTGCAGTATCGGATTTCCTGCCAGATCGACAGGGCAAACAGGCAGAAGGTCAGAATCCATGTGGGCACAAACCCCCGCAGGAAAGCAGCGTGGAACCGGTCCAGTTCTGCCACAGGATCCGTATCCAGGGGGACAGGATCCGGCCGCCGGTTGCAGAAAATCTGGATTTCCGAGTTGGTGCAAACCAGCTCCCAACCGTCGTGGGCGCACAGCTCGTAAAACTCCGCCTGCTTTGCCATGGCTTCGGCATCCTTCTCCTTGGCAGGACGGGCATAGAACACAGCATATTTCAGGGCCGTGGGGAGAATCCGCCGGAACATCCACAGGCCGTCTCCTGTGAGGCTCTCCGGCATCCAGCCCTTTGCCGCCATTTTTTCCAGATAGCGGCACATGCCCTTCCGATTTCCGAAGGAAAATAATCGAAGACTTACCCGAAAGTTCAGCATACCATATTCTCCTTCCCCGAATACAGACGGTAGTCCTGGAGCTGGGCTTCCAGCCGCCGGACCTCCGCCTCCAACATGGCCTTTCCTTTTTCTGTAATGAGATAGCTCCGCCGGCGGCCCTGAACCTGGGTTTCTGCAATCATCCCCTCTGCCAGAAACTGCTCCAGCAGGGTATACAGGGTACCGGAGCCGATTTGCACCCGTCCGCCGGTGATCTCCGGCACCCGGTCCAGAATATCCATGCCCCACCGCTCTTCCCGGAGGCACAGCAGGGTGTAAAACATCTGCTCCGTCAGGGTGCGGAAGCGTTCCCTTGCCATAACCATCCCTCCATTCTCGATTATCGAGTATCTCTACCATGATTATATACTCGAATATCGAGAATGTCAATCAAAATCATTCCCTATGGCAGAACCGTTACCAAAAACCCACCGCTTATTCATTAACATAAAATTTACAAGATTCTTTTCCCCATCCTTTGACTTTTTTCCCCTGTCAGGCGTCTAACAGGCAGAACAAAAGAAACGAGGGAAATCCTATGCACCACCGCAAAAGAAAACCGAAGAAAAACTTTATGCTTCCCCTGTTGGGACTGCTGCTGATTGGGACGATTACCGCAGGGGTTTGTGTCCGGCTGACCCAGGCAGCTCCCCATGCGTCAGAAAGCACACCCCCTACCCAGGAAACCCAGCCCGCTTCCCCTCCCACGGAAGCCGCCGGGGACACCACCCAGCCCGCCACGGAGGCGCCGACTGGCGGAGGCTATGACTATGGAGAGCCTGTCCCCCAGTCGGAAGGGGTGGACAACACTTACTTTGATGATGCGGTTTTCATCGGGGATTCCAGAACGGAAGGGCTGATTCTCTACACCGGCCTTTCCAACGCCACGGTGTACGCCAATCAGGGGCTGATGGTGGACACGGTATTCACCAGCCCGGTGATTCAGATGGACGGACAGAGGCTGTCTGTGGTGGAGGCTCTGAAACGGACGGAATTCAAGAAGGTGTATATCGCCCTGGGCATCAACGAAACCGGCTGGGCCTATGAGAGCATTTTCATTGACAAATATCAGAAGCTCATCCAGGAAATCCAGTCCATCAATCCCCAGGCCATCCTTTACATCCAGGAGATTATGCCTGTGACCGCCCAGACTTCCCGGACCCACAGCTATGTGAAAAATGACAAAATTCAGCGATACAACGAACTTCTTGCCAAATTGGCGGAAGAAATGGGGGTATACTACATTGACACCGGTGCGGCTGTGGCAGATGATAGCGGTTGCCTGCCGGAAGATGCCGCCATTGACGGCATCCACCTGAAAAAGCCCTATTGCGACAAGTGGCTGGATTACCTGAAAACCCACACGGTACAGCCGGAGGAAGGAGCATGAAGCCCATGAAAAGAAGAATACTCCCCTTTCTTTTGGCCCTTGCCCTGATTTTGGGTCTTTCCGGCTGCGGCAGCGCCGGAGGCACTCTGGATATGCAGACCCTGGCGGAGGATTTGCTGAAAAACGGTGAATTTTCCGACGAACTTTGGAAAATAGATGACAGCATGGTACAAAAGCTGTATAATGTAAGCAACTACACCCAGGCGCTGGTATATGTGGGCAGCGGCGCCACGGCGGAGGAGCTGGCCCTGTTCGCCTTCCCCACGGAGGACGCTGCCGCCCAAGGGCTCCAAAAGGCCCAGGCCCGGCTGGAATCCCAGATAGCGGACTACCGCACCTATCTTCCCCAGGAGGTGCCAAAGCTTCAAAATGCCGTGGCAAAGCAATGGGGGAATTACGTGATTGTGTGCGTCAGTCCCGGCAGCGCCTGCGAAGAAATTGTGGCCCGATATACAAGATGAAACGAGGTGAGGCCTACGGAACAGGAATTGACCCGGCTGCTGAAAGCCAATCAGGAAAAATATTACCGTATGGCCTACGCCTATGTGAAAAACCGGGAGGATGCTCTGGACATTGTCCACGACGCCATCGTAAAGGCACTGCAAAAAGTCCATCAGGTGAAAAGCCCCATGTACCTGGAAACCTGGTTTTGCCGCATTTTAATCAACCAATGCCTTTCTTTTGTCCGCAGACGGAAAAATACCCTGAATCTGGAGGACGTGAAGCCCATTTCCCGGGAGGAGGACTGGACCGGGCGGGTATCTTTGTACGATGCCATCGACCGGCTGCCCCCCAAGCTGAAAACGGTGATTCTCCTGCGGTTTTTCGAGGACATGAAATTTGAGGAGATTGCCCGGATTACCGCCCAGAAGGAAAGCACCGCAAAAGCCCAGGTATACAAGGCGCTGCAGCTGCTGAAGCTGGATATGGAGGATGTGGATCTATGATAGACAAATCCCAGTATGACCGGACGGAAATTCCCCAGGAGCTGGACGCGGTAGTCAGCGGCTCCATCCGGGAGGGAAGAAGCCGCCGGAGAAAACAGGAAAAAGTAAGAAGCCACCTGAAAAGAGGGGGCTGCGCCCTGGCTGCCCTTACTGCGTGCCTGGTGCTGCTGCTGAACCTCTCCCCCACCGTGGCTAAGGCCATGTCCCAGATTCCCTTTCTGGGAGAGCTGTGCCGGGTGGTCACCTTCCGGGAGTACCATTTTACCGACGAGATCAAATATGTGGATGTGCGGATTCCCCAGATTGAAAACTGGGGGAAATCCCGGCTGGAACAGCGGGTAAATCTGGAAATCCAGAAGAAAATCCACGATTGCATTCAGGAAAGCGAGGCCATTGCCCAGGATTATTATGAGGCCTTCGTGGCCACCGGCGGCAAGCCTGAGGAGTTTCACCCCATAGGCATTGCGGTGGACTATGAGGTAAAAACCATCAACCAGAAGTACGCCTCCTTTGTCATCTGGAAGTGCGAGTCCTTCGTCCGGGCCTATGAACAGTGGTATTACTACAATATAGACCTGCAAAGCGGCAGGATTCTCTCCCTCAAGGACTGGTTCGGCAACGACTACCGGCAGATTGTGGCCAAGCACGTGGAAGAGGACCTGGCCAACTGGGATGAGGATCAGCGGTGGGCCCTGTGGGCAGACATTGACGTGGAAGATCTGATTTCCGAGAACACAGACTTCTATATCAACCCGGAAGGACAGGTGGTGGTGGTATTTCCCCGGTACGCCTTAGCCTGCGGAGCAGCGGGAAGGCTGGAGTTCGTCATCGAATAACAAAAATCGCCCCCCTGACTATGGCAGTCAGGGGGGCAATATGTTCAGAAAATCAGCTGGGCGGAGAAAACCCGCTCCTGGCCGCCGTCGGGATTGTTCCGGTGGGCATCCATCTGGAACACCGGGCCTTCTCCCAGGTTCCAGTTCAGGGTCAGCTTCTGCCCTTCCTTGGCCTCGTTCAGATAGCACACCGTAAATTCCTTCAGAGGGTGATCCCGGTGGAAGGCGCTGGGAATCAGATCGTCCACCCAATCCATGTACCGGGTGTTGTTCATGTGGCCGTTGATGTCCAGGTCCGTGTAGCCCACGGTACGCTCAGCCCTGCCTTCTCCCCCATGGGGCACCAGAGAGCCGGGGACTGCCAGCTCGCCCCCCCGGAGGGTGCCGGGAACCAGGATTCCGCTCTTGGCCGGGAGAATCATCTTCCGGGAGCGGGTATCCATCAGCACCCAAAGGCCGATGGTGCGGAACACCTCCTGTCCCTTTTCATCATAGGCCACGGTGGACCGGGGGAAAGCGGAGCGGGTGGTGGGCAGGGGCCAGGTCTCCACGGTGATGGTCTCCCCCTTCATGGGAATCCGGGTAATCTGCACCCGGTGGCGGATAATGGCCCAGAACATATTCTGCTCCTTCAGGGTCTGCCAGTCGGTGTGAAGGGCGATGCAGTGTCCCCCCGCCGCCTCCTGGGCCAGATACAAAAGCACGGAGGCTTTCAGCCTGCCGAAGCAGTCCACATGAATGTCCGAAAGGGTATGGGTTTGACGAAAAACAGCTTCCAAAATTCAGTTACCTCTTTTCTCAAAAGCTCCGCCCTATGGGGGAGCATGGCTTTCTAAGGAAGCTCTGAATAAATTGGCAAGAGCTGGCAGCGTGAGATTTTTCGTCAGACAAAAGAATGGAAAACAGTGGAATACTGTATGTATTTCCTGTTTTTCATTCTGCGTGGATGGCGAAAAAGATAAGCTTT
>DVGG01000052.1 GCA_018712825.1 Candidatus Faecousia excrementipullorum
GCTTATCTTTTTCGCCATCCACGCAGAATGAAAAACAGGAAATACATACAGTATTCCACTGTTTTCCATTCTTTTGTCTGACGAAAAATCTCACGCTGCCAGCTCTTGCCAATTTATTCAGAGCTTCCCTATAAGGAGGAACTACCAATGAAAATTGCAATGGCTTGTGACCACGGCGCTGTGGAGCTGAAAAATAAGCTGAAAGCCCACCTTCAGGAGAAGGGCATGGAAGTGGTGGACTTCGGCACCCATACCACCGACAGCTGTGACTACCCCGACTATATTGCCCCTGCCGCCCAGGCGGTGGCCTCCGGCGAGTGTGACCGGGGCATCGTCCTTTGCACCACCGGCATCGGTGTGTCCATCGTCGCCAACAAGATCAAGGGCATCCGCTGCGCCCTCCTGTCCGACACCATGACCGCCCGCCTCACCCGGGAGCACAACGACACCAACATGATGGCCCTGGGCGCCGGAGTCACCGGCCCCATGCTGGCCCAGGAGATCGTGGATGTGTGGCTGGCAACAGACTTCTCCCACTCAGAACGCCACCAGCGCCGCATCGACAAGGTGATGGCGCTGGAAAAGCTGTAATATGCAAGAAAAAGGCTGCGGCAACAACTGCCGCAGCCTTTGGCTTATTTTGCGTACTCCACAGCCTTGGTCTCCCGGATGACGTTGACCTTGATCTGTCCCGGGTATTCCAGTTCTGCTTCGATTTTCTTGGCAATGTCCCGGGCCAGGATGATCATGTTGTCCTCGGTCACCTGTTCCGGCTTTACCATAATCCGCACTTCCCGACCGGCCTGGATGGCGTAGGCCTTCTCCACACCGGGATAGGAGCCGGTGAGCTCCTCCAGCTTCTGCAGCCGGCGGATATAATTTTCCACATTCTCCCGACGGGCGCCGGGACGGGCGGCAGACACAGCGTCCGCAGCCTGCACCAGAACGGCAATCACCGTCTTGGGCTCCACATCTCCGTGGTGGGCTTCGATGGCGTTGACCACCACCGGGTTCTCCTTGAACTTCCGGGCCAGGTCAGCACCCAGCTGCACATGGCTGCCCTCCACCTCGTGGTCGATGGACTTGCCCAGGTCGTGAAGCAGTCCTGCCCGCTTGGCCAGAGCCACATCCACACCCAGCTCCGCCGCCATCAGGCCGGCGATGTGGGAAACCTCGATGGAGTGGTTCAGCACGTTCTGACCGTAGGAAGTACGGTACTTCTGACGGCCCAGAATCTTCACCAGCTCCGGGTTCAGGTTATGCACATTGGTCTCGTAGCAGGCCCGCTCGCCCTCCTCCCGGATGGTGCGGTCCACTTCCTTCCGGGCCTTTTCCACCATGTCCTCGATGCGGGTGGGGTGGATTCTGCCGTCTACAATCAGCTTTTCCAGGGCCAGACGGGCAATCTCCCGGCGCACCGGGTCAAAGCTGGAGACGGTAATGGCCTCGGGGGTATCGTCGATAATCAGATCCACACCGGTGATGGTTTCCAGGGTGCGGATGTTCCGGCCTTCCCGGCCGATGATTCTGCCCTTCATCTCGTCGTTGGGCAGGGGCACCACGGACACGGTGGCTTCTGCCACATGGTCGGCGGCGCAGCGCTGGATGGCGGTGGAGAGAATCTCTCTTGCCTTGTTGTCCGCTTCGTCCTTCAGCTGCTGCTCGATTTCCTTGATCTTCATGGCAGTTTCGTGGCGAACCTCGGACTCCACACTGTCCAGCAAAAACTGCTTGGCCTGCTCCTGGGTCAGGCCCGAAATCTCCTCCAGCTTTTCCAGGTGCTGGGCTTTGATTTTCTCCACCTGCTCCCGGGTCTGGGCCACGTCTGCCAGGCGGCTGGCCAGCTCGGCCTCTTTCCGCTCGAAAGCGTCGGCCTTCTTGTCCAGGGATTCTTCCTTCTGCTGCAGGCGGCGCTCCTGCTTGCTCAGCTCGGAACGGCGCTCCTTCACTTCTTTTTCGTGCTCGGTACGGGATCTATGAATTTCGTCCTTGGCTTCCAGCAGCATTTCCTTTTTCCGGCTCTCACCGCTGCGGATGGCTTCGTTGATGATCCGGGTGGCCTCCTGCTCCGCAGAGACGATTTCCCGCTCACCTACCCGCTTGCGGTAGTAGGTTCCTGCGAAAAAGCACAAAATGCCTACCAAAAGAACGCCAATGACGGCGAAAACAATTTCCAACGGTCCCATAATTTCTGCACACCTCCTTTTTGTAATCGGTATCCCGAGGTGGGCAACAGGGCCACATGATGTTGAATTGGCAAATGAACCGCCCAAAGGCGGATTGGATTCAGCACAAATGAACGCCATGGGGCGCAAATACCCATTCGGGCAAAAGATGAAACGCCGGGGTCAATTCCACATCGGCGCACATAATACCAAATACATTCTACCTGTCTGCACCCAGAAAGTCAAGCACATTTGCACAAAAATCAAGGAAACCTCCGGGAACTTTCCGGCTATCTGGCAAACTCCCGGCCGTGCATTTTCGTTGACAACGGAAAAACCCCATGATAAAATACAAAATATATTATCTGCGGGTGTGGTGGAATTGATGGAATCAGCCGTTATGCACTTGGAACAGACCTCCTACGCTTTATCTCCGGACGGAATCCGCTTGGATAAAGTGAAAAAAGGCATTGGACAGTACTGTGCTATTATGCAGCAGCTGCAAAAGACTGATGTGTCCGCCGATAGGGATTTCCAGACGCTTTTTAATGGGTTTTACAAAATCATCAAAAAACCAGCCGCATTTTATAACTGCTACTATGCTTATCTTGAACAGCATAAACAGGATACGCAGCTGACTTTCCGGCAGGTGTTGGAATACCTGTATGAAAAAACCGGTGCTATCCACGCCTCCTTCGGCAGCAAGCTTCTGGCGACGGTTCGCCCGGAAATACCGGTGTGGGATCAGTATGTGCTGAAAAATCTGGGGTTAAAACCTCCCTACAGTTATGCGAAAAACAGGCTGGGAAAAGTCTGTGCTTTGTATGACAGCATTTGTGCCTGGTATCAGACCCAGGAGGCCAGAGACAGAATTCAACTATTTGACAGCCTGTTCCCGGGGATAGATATTTCTGAGGTCAAAAAAATTGACCTGCTTCTGTGGCAAACCCGGTAACGTGTTTAATTTCTCCAATGCAAAATTGCAGATAATGATATATGCGGGTATGGCGGAATTGGCAGACGTGCAGGATTTAGGTTCCTGTGCCGCAAGGCGTGTGGGTTCGACCCCCACTACCCGTACCACTAATAAAATGTGATAGAACATAAATCAACACTATATTGTTAAGAAGGGATGATTTGATGGCTTATTATGTGTTTGTAGATAATTCGAATGTATGGATTGAAGGTAAATTTGCATCAGCAGTTGCTAAAGGGTGGGCGGCACACACGAGTGAAGCACATCAGAATGGTATAGAAGACCCTTCTTGGCGTCTTGATTTTGGTAAACTATTGAGTTATGTAACGGATGGGAATTTGCATGATGTGAAGCGGGCAATTCTTTTTGGGTCTAAGCCCCCACTGCATGATAGTCTTTGGACTGCCATGGAAAATGCAAATTTTGAGGTTTCTGCATTGGATCGAAATTTTGCCAATAAAGAGAAGGCAATCGATACAGGAATAGTCCAGAGGATTGATCGGTGCCTTTATAGAGATGCAAAAGAAGGGGATATTTTTGTACTTGTTCTCGGTGATAAAGATTTTATCCACTCTGTTCAAGCGATTCGAGAGGAAAAATGCATAGCGAGAGTCGCTTTCTGGGATAATGCTTCCGGCGAACTTGTTGGCGAAGCAGACGAATATCTCAATCTTACACCGAATATTCAGAAAATCACTCACTAAAACTTAAAATGCGCTGAAACATTGGATGTACCAGTAGTACAAGAGATGATATGAAATATCCTCCATAGAATCATAGCAATCTGTTTATTTCTATTCCGTTAATCTTTTATTCGAGTTTATGTATTTTTCCCTGTAATGCAAAAATGTGGGCGTCGAGGACTGGTTTCCTCAACGCCCACATTTTTGCTTTTGATTCCCTCGGCTATCCTGATCTGTATGGTTTGGGTAACCTCCTGCACCACTGTATCCAGCGCCTCCTCATGGATATGGTGAGAACTGAAATAGCGTTTCCGGTTCCGTTGGTAGCCCTTATAGACATATTCCATGCGCCGCTTGCTGTTTCAGCACCGTATTATCGGCACAAAGGGGCTGCCGCACTCTTTGCAGGGAATCAGTCCGGCTTTTAGCGGTGTTTGGCATTAGTGCCATTGGCTGGGAGGGCTTGCGTTACGCAAAGATTTATGATGTTTTTCATCCCTTTTATGCACATATATTTCTCCTGTTCATAGTAATACCCCCTGATGTCATTATCCTACATCAGGGGGTATTTTGTCTATTGTCCAGTTTTACTGGTTCAGTCCACCAAAGGGCAGCCTTTCTTTTTGGTGTATGCCTGGACGGAGCGCTTGATTAAACCCCGGAAAAAGTGGTTTTCAGGCAGGTTTCGTAGGTTTCGCCGGGCTGGAGAACGGCGGCGGCGGGTTTTTCTTCCCATACGTTGCCGCCCTCTGCGGGGCTGGGGGTGGACTGCCAGGGTTCGATGCATACGAACTGGGGCTCTCCCGGTGCGCTCCAGATGAGCACATAGGGGTAGCCGGAGATGTCACAGGTGACGCTTCTTCCCGTGTCCTTCTCCACCAGGGCCAGTTCTTTGGAGTGAAGGCCCACCATCATGTGGCTGTCGTTGGCAAACAGCGCCCGGTTTACGGGGATGGTCTTTATATTCTTTCCCAGGTAATAGGTGCGGTCGGTGAGAAGGCCCTCTGCGTTTGTGGCAATGCACACCGGGGACTCGGCCTGGGAGAAGCGCAGCTCGTAGTCTGTGTGTCCCGGGGTCATGGGAATCCGGAAGGCGGGGTGATAGCCGATGCCGAAAGCCATGGCCTCCGGGTCGTGATTTTCCACCCGGAGGGTGTGGCGGAGGGTTCTGCCCTCCAGGGTAAATTCCGACACCAGCCGGAACCGGTAGGGCCACCGGGCCAGGGTGGTTTCGTTTTCCCGCAGCTCCATTACGATTTTATCCTCTGTATGGGAAACCAGGGTGTGAGTCAGCTCCCGGGCAAAGCCGTGGCTCTTGGCGGGAAATTCCTGACCCTTGGCAATGAAGCTGCCTCCCGGAACCTTGCCGGTGTGGGGGAACAGGATGGGGGCGTGGTACTTCCACACCGCCGGGTCACCCTGCCACATATACTCGGTGCCGTCGGAGATTTCCCGGACGCTAAATACCTGAGCGCCCTGGTCGGAAACCGTCACCTGCAAAATGCCGTTGGAAATGGTATATTCCATAATGTCCTCCTCAAATTAACGTGAAAAGAAAGTAGATAAGTACCACAATGCCCAGGGCAATCCGGTAGATGCCGAACACCCGGAAGCTGTGGCTGCGGACATAGTCCATAAGGGCCTTGATGACAAGGAAGCTTACCAGGAAGCTCACCAGGCAGCCGATGAGCAGCACCCCGATTTCCACACCGGTGACCGAGACCCCGGAGACCAGGAACTTCACCAGCTTCAGGCCGCTGGCGCCCACCATGGTGGGGATGGCCAGGAAGAAGGAAAACTCTGCGCCTGCGCTGCGGCCCACCCCCAGCAAAATGGCACCCAGGATGGTGGAGCCGGACCGGGAGGTGCCGGGAATCAGGCTCAGGCACTGGAAAGCGCCGATGAGCAGAGCGGTTTTATAGTCGATGGCATGGACACTTTTGATTCTGGGGGCAATCCGTCCGTTCCCTTGCTCTAAGTACAGGAAGGCCACGCCATAGACAATCAGGGCGATGGCCACCACCACATAATTATAAAGGTGTGCTTCCATCCAGTCGTCCAGCAGCAGTCCCAGCACGGCGGAGGGAATCACTGCCACCACCACCTTGAACCACAGCTGCCAGGTCTGATTCCGGGCTTTGGGGCTCTTTTTGGGGGAGAAGGGGTTGAGCTTGTGGAAAAACAGCAGCACCACCGCCAAAATGGCGCCCAGCTGAATCACCACCTGGAACATTTCGTAAAATTCCGGGCTTACCTGGAGCTTTACCAGCTGGTCCAGAAGAATCATATGTCCTGTGGAGGAGATGGGAAGCCACTCCGTAATGCCCTCCACAATACCAAAGAGAACAGCTTTCAAAAGCTCTAAAATCACGTCCATAGAAAACCTCCTTGCTTTGCCGGGGACAGCCTCCCCGTAAATGGTATTGTTATCATACTCTTTGTATCCCACTTTTGCAAGCACAACTTGCTTCGTAACAAATTGGGGCAAAAGTCTTTACAAATTGTTAACCCCACATGGACTTTTTGCAGTATAATAGGATTATCGCAAATTGTGCCCCTTTTCGGGGAGGAAATACAGGGAGGTAATCCACATGGCTGTATCTGTTTTGGTTGTAGAGGATGAGAAGAATATTCAGGAGCTTTTGCAGCTGTATCTGGAGAAGGAGGGCTACGCTGTGACCGTGGCCTCCGACGGCGGGCAGGGGCTTGCCAAGTTCCATGCCATTCACCCGGATCTGGTGCTTCTGGATGTGATGATGCCGGTGATGGACGGCTGGAGCGTGTGCAAGGCAATCCGGGCGGAGTCCCAGACCCCGGTGATTATGCTCACCGCCAAGGGTGAGACCGACGACAAGGTGGCAGGCCTGAAGGCCGGCGCCGACGACTATATCACAAAGCCCTTTGAAATGCAGGAGGTGCTGGCCCGGATTGAGGCGGTGCTCCGCCGCTCCGACCGGAGCGGCAGCGAAGCTGCACCCCGGCGGCTCACCTTCGACAAGCTCACCATCGACATGGATGCCTTTGAGCTGACGGTGAACGGCAAGAAGGTGGATACGCCCCCCAAGGAGATGGAGCTTCTGTTCTATCTGGCCTCCTCTCCCAACCGGGTCTATACCCGGAACCAGCTGCTGGACGAGGTGTGGGGCTTTGACTACTTCGGTGACTCCCGGACGGTGGACGTCCACGTGAAGCGGCTGCGGGAGAAGCTGGAGGGGGTCTCCGACCAGTGGTGCCTGAAAACCGTCTGGGGCGTGGGCTACAAGTTTGAAGTCCAATGAAAACCACATTCAGCCGAGCCTTTTACCCGGCAGCCATTGTGCTGCTGCTGGCCCTGCTGCTGGTGGGCATTGCCCTGCAGATTCTGGTCAGCGGCTACATGAAGAAGCAGACCTATGCAGACCTGAAATCGGACGCTGATACCATCGCCAACCTGGCCTCTGCCTACGCCACCTCGGAGGAGATGGACAGCGCGGATTTCCTTCTGAACCTGTCGGTGGCGGCCTCTGTGTCCGATGCGGATGCGGTCATCTGCGACAGGGATGGCAGGCTCCTTCTTTGCTCCGATGCACCTCTGGGGTGCAGCCATCAGGGCATGGTCATCAGCCAGGACTATTTGCAGCGGGTGTTTTCCAGCAAATATGAAATCAGCGCCGGAAATATTCAGGGGCTGTATGACGAGCCCCGGTATGTGGTAAGTGTGCCGATTTATTCCGGCTTGGGGGAGACTTTGGGCATTGTGATGGTGTCCTCCCCCATGTCCGCCAGCATGAGCTTTTTGCAGGAGATTACGGAAATTTATCTGGTGGTCTCTTTGCTGGTGGTGCTGGTGTCGGGGCTGATTATGTCCTATCTTGCCCGGAAGCAGAGCAATCCCCTGCGGGAGATGGCCAAGGCTGCCAACGACTTCGGTCACGGGGACCTGGCGGCCCGGGTGACGGTGGACCAGCGCTGCCCCATGGAGATTCGGGAGCTGGCCCTGGCCTTCAACAACATGGCCGCTTCCTTGCAGAAAAGCGAGTACCGGCGGCAGGAATTTGTCACCAACGTATCCCACGAGCTGAAAACCCCCATGACCACCATTGGCGGCTATATTGACGGCATGCTGGACGGCACCATTCCTCCTGAGCGGCAGCGCCACTATATGCAGCTGGTCTCCGACGAAACCAAGCGGCTCAGCCGTCTGGTGCGGAGCATGCTGGACATCTCCCGGCTTCAGGACCAGGGAGGCTATTCCGACGACAAGCTCATCCGCTTCGACATCTGCGAGTGTGCCGGACGGGTGCTCATTACCTTTGAGCAGAAAATCAATGCCAAGGACATTCAGGTGGAGGTGGATATGCCGGAGCATCCGGTGTATACCCGGGCCTGTCCCGACGCCATTACCCAGGTGATTTACAACCTGGTGGACAATGGGGTGAAGTTCTGTCCGGAAAAGGGCACCTTGTCCCTGCGAATCCGGGAGGACGGCTCCAAGGTCTATGTGTCCGTTGCCAACGACGGCCCCACCATTCCGGCAGAGGAGCTGCCCCTGGTGTTTGAACGGTTCCACAAGCTGGATAAGTCCCGCTCCGAAAACCGGGACGGCTGGGGACTGGGTCTTTACATCGTCAAGACCATCATCCTCTACCACAAGGAGAACATCTCCGTGTCCAGCAAGGACAACGTGACCACCTTTACCTTTACCCTGCCTCTGGTGAATTGAGGCAATCGCATTTTTCTCAGTGAGGTTTTTTTATGCAGGACAATCCCGAAAAAACCGAATACGACAGCTTTTATCAAACCGGCCCCACCCAGCCGGAGAAGAGCAATGCCGGCCCCATGTCCCTGGTGCTGATGCTGGCGATTCTTCTGGGAGGACTGATGATTGTGATGGAGATGATGGACTTTTCCATCCTGCCGGAGGCAAAGGTTACCCAGCCCCAGGACAGTGCCTCCCTGGAATTTTCCCTCAGTGTCAATGAGCCGGAGGTGACCGCCCGCCAGGAGAGCGACACGGTATCCATGTATACCGTCCCCCAGGCGGAGGGAGGCGACACCCAGGGCATCTCCCTGAAGGAGGTTTACGCCGACAACATCGACAGCGTGGTGAGCGTCACCAGCCGGTGCCTCTCCGGCACCACCTCCGGCATGGGGGTTGTGCTGACCAAGAACGGCTATGTGGTTACCAATGCCCACGTGGTCACAGATTCCCTGGGCATCACCGTGGCTCTGACGGACGGAAGAAGCTTTCCTGCCACGGTGGTGGGCAGCGATTATCTGACGGATCTGGCGGTGCTTTACATCCCCACCGAGGATTTGACCCCTGCCAAGCTGGGAGATTCCTCTGCCTTGCAGGCCGGGGAGGCAGTAGCCGGCATGGGAAGCTCTCTGGAGCTTTCCGGAACGGTGGGGGGCACCGTGTCCGCTGTCAGCCGGGAGATTACCTTTGAAGGGCGCACCATGGTGATGATCGAGACGGATCTGGTGCTCCCGGAGGGCAGCGCCGGCAGTCCCCTGCTTAACAGCAGCGGTCAGGTGGTGGGCATCAATGCCCTGCAAACCGATACCAACAGCACGGACGCAGACCCCGGCTGCTTTGCCATCCCCAGTGTCACCATCAAGGAAGTGACCCAGGAGCTGATCCAGCAGGGCTATGTGTCCGGCAGACCCTCCCTGGGCTTTTCCACCCATACCCTTTCCGCTCTGGAGCAGCAGTTCTTCCGGCTGCCCAAGGGCGTCTATATCACCCGGGTGGATTCGGATTCCCCTGCCTATCAGGTGGGCATCCGCCCGGGAGACACCCTGCTGCAGGTAAACGGTCAGGCTATCACCACCACCCAGGAGCTGATGAGCCTGGTGTATACCCTCTCCCCCGGGGACCGGGCGGAGGTGGTATTCTACCGCAGCGGCTGGCGGTACACCGCCAACATTCTAGTTATTGAGAACCAGGGAAATTAGGGAAACTCTGAATAAATCGTCTGCGGCTGGAAAGCTTATCTTTTTCGCCATCCACGCAGAATGAAAAACAGGAAATACATACAGTATTCCACTGTTTTCCATTCTTTTGTCTGACGAAAAATCTCACGC
>DVGG01000053.1 GCA_018712825.1 Candidatus Faecousia excrementipullorum
AAAGCTTATCTTTTTCGCCATCCACGCAGAATGAAAAACAGGAAATACATACAGTATTCCACTGTTTTCCATTCTTTTGTCTGACGAAAAATCTCACGCTGCCAGCTCTTGCCAATTTATTCAGAGCTTCCGTATTAGAAAGGAGAATGGATTATGGAATTTATCATTATCGGCATTGTGTTGGTTATCCTCTTTATTCTGATTATATCCAACATTGTGGTGGTTCAGCAGTCCAAGGCCATGGTCATTGAGCGGCTGGGCGCCTTCCAGGCGGTGTGGGGCGTAGGTCTGCACGTGAAGATTCCCTTCATCGACCGGATTGCCCGGCGGGTGAATCTGAAGGAGCAGGTATTGGACTATCCCCCCCAGCCGGTAATCACCAAGGATAACGTCACCATGCAGATTGACACGGTGGTGTACTTCCAGATTACCGACCCCAAGCTGTACTGCTACGGCGTGGAGCAGCCCATGACCGCCATGGAGACCCTCACCGCCACCACCCTGCGGAACATCATCGGCGACCTGGAGCTGGACCAGACCCTCACCTCCCGGGACGTAATCAACACCCGGATGCGCTCCATCCTGGACGAGGTCACCGACCCCTGGGGCATCAAGGTGAACCGGGTGGAAGTGAAGAACATCCTGCCGCCCCAGGACATCCAGAGCTCCATGGAGAAGCAGATGAAGGCTGAGCGGGACCGCCGCCAGGCCATCACCCAGGCCGAAGGCCAGAAGAAGTCCGCCATCCTCATCGCCGAAGGCGAGCGGGAGGCCGCCGTGCTCCGGGCTGATGCCGAGAAGCAGGCCGCCATTCTCCGGGCCGAGGCTGAGAAGCAGTCCGCCATCCTGAAGGCCGACGGCGAGGCCCAGGCCATCCGCACCGTGCAGCAGGCTCTGGCTGATTCCCTGGCCATGCTGAACCAGAACGCCCCCTCGGAGCAGGTCATCAAGCTCAAGGGCATCGAGGCCATGGAAAAGGTGGCAGACGGTAAGGCCACCAAGATCATCATTCCCAGCCAGATGCAGGGTCTTGCCGCCCTGGCAACCGGCCTGACGGAAACCATCAAAGAGCAATAAGCCAATAAGGAAACAAAAGCGAGGAAGCTTCCCATAACCGGGGATTCTTCCTCGCTTTTTCATTCAGCCAAAACCCAGACACTTTTCCTGAATTTTCCCTTATACTCCCGAAAAACCGCCCATAGCTCCCCAGGATAGGAAGATATTTGAGAAATCTTCTGCAAGCTAACGATACCCCACCCAAAGGCTCCCTTGCCAAAGGGAACTGGCACGGCGCAGCCGTGACTGAGGGATTCACAGGAGGTACTTCTTGAAAGTACAAACCTATGTGGAAACCTGCCAGCCTGGGGAATCCCCCCGGTTTGGCTTCGCCAAACCACCCCCCTTTGGCAAGGGGGGCTTTGGGCAGGCCGCCGATACCGGGCGGGTCAGGGAAAGAACGATTCGTAGAAAGCCACCGTGCGAAATTGTCAGCGGGTACTACCCGCAAAGGCTCCCTTGCGAAAGGGAGCTGGCACGGCGCAGCCGTGACTGAGGGATTCACAGTTGGCACTTTCCCAAAGTACAAACTCATGTGAAAAGGGGAAGGCTTTTTAGTGAATAGTGAAGAGGGAATAGGTAAGAAGTTCCGCAGGCTTTGCCTGCGGAATCCCCCCGCCTCGGCGGTGCCGAGGCACCCCCCTTTGACAAGGGGGGCTTTGGTCTGTGCATCCACTACCTCCGCAGTAACGATACCGGACAAATGTAAGGAATAGGAAATCGGCTTTTGGCAGCCTGCCAAAAAATCCGCTCTCCGGTGATGGAGAGCGGACTTATTATATGGGTCAGGCGTTTTTCAGGGATTTGAGCAAGTCGGTAATCTTGGGGGGCTTGCCGTACATCAGTACCCCCACCCGGTAGATTTTGGCGGAGAGGACGCCCACCCCCACCACGGAGGCTGCCAGAATGGCAACGGACAGGGCAATCTGATACCAGGGGACGGTGCTCATGGCAATCCGGGTAAACATGGCCATGGGAGAGGTAAAGGGAACGTAAGACAGCACCTGCATGAGAATGGTATCCACGTTTCCAGAGCCCATGGAGCTCAGCACCACGATGAAGGCGAAAACAAACAGCATGGAGATGGGCATGACGGAGGTGTTGATGTCCTCCAGCTTGTTGGCGGTGGAGCCCACGGCGCCGAACAGGAAGGCATAGATGAGGAAGCCCAGGACGAAGAACACCACCATGTAAAGAAGCAAGGACACCGGAATGTCAAAGAGCATGGCAATCATGGGAGAATCCCCCCAGTAGCTGCTGTTCAGGTTATAGAACACCAGGGCAGCGCCGAAAATCACCACCAGCTGCAGAAGCCCTGCCACGCAGGAGGCCAGGACCTTCCCGAACATCATGCTGGTAGGCTTGGCGCTGGTGATGAGCACCTCCATGGCCCGGGAGCTTTTCTCCGTAGCCACATTGGTGGCAACCATCTGCCCGTAAAGAAGAATGGCCATATACAAAGCGAAAATCATCACATAGGTATACCAGAAGGTCCGGGTCTGGTCAGAGCCCAGACTCACCACCTCACCGGAAACCTGCACCTGCAAAGCCTCCAGGGCGGTTTCCGGGGTCATGCCCCCTTCCACCATCCGCTTCAGCTGGTAAACCTGCCTGAGAAGGGCCTCAGCGGTCTGGGCGTTGGTGTCATAGAGGGACACATCCTGGGCGTAGTAGACATACTCCGTCTCCGAAGGCAGGTAGAAGCCGCACTCCCCTTCACCTTCCTGCACCAGCTGGGCAATGGACTCTCCATCCCCCTCCACCGGCTCTACCCGGTAGCCGGGGAAGCCTGCGGTGAAAATCTCCACCGCCTCATTGCCTCCCACGCCGCCTAAGTACATCACCGGCAAGTCCTCAGCCTCTCCCCCCTGGGAGATCCCCGGCTCCGGCGTGGACTGGGATTCAAACAGCCCGGAAATTCTGGGGAAGAACATGACCACCGCCATGACCAGCACCAGAACCAGGGTAATGCCCACGAACACCTTGTTTTTCAGGTAGGTTCTCAGCTCATGGGAGAAAATCATACCGAACTGTCTCATGCCTGCCCCTCCTTTGTGTATGCCACGAAAATATCGTTCAGGGAGGGCTCAAAGACCTCCACCCCATCGATGTCAAAGTCCCGGGTGAGCCGCTGCATCACCGCCTGCTTTTCCTCCGGGGCCTTCAGCAGGAGAATCAGCTCTCCCTTTTCCCCCTGGGTGCAGGGGAAGGCCGCCTGAATCTTCTCCGGGGACTGGGTGCGCACCACCAGCCGGTCTCTGGGGAAGCTGCGCTTGATGTCCCGCAGATTCCCGGAGAGCACCACTTCCCCCTGGTGCAAAATGGCGATGCTGTCGCAGAATTCCTCAATATAGTTCATCTGGTGGCTGGAAAAGAGGACGATCTTCCCCTTTCCAATCTGCTCCTTCACCACATCTTTGAGAAGCTGGGCGTTCACCGGGTCCAGTCCGGAGAAGGGCTCATCCAGAACGATGATTTCCGGGTCGTGAGCCAGGGCCGTGATGAGCTGAATCTTCTGCTGGTTGCCCTTGGACAATGTGTCCAGCCGCTTATTCTTGTGCTCCTCCATCCCCAGCCGCTTCAGCCAGAAATCCACCGCCTGCTCTGCCGCCTTTTTGCCCATACCCTTGAGCCTTGCCAGGTACACAAGCTGCTCCCCGATGGGCTTTTTGGGGTAAAGACCCCGCTCCTCAGGAAGATACCCCAGGCCGATTTTGGAGTAGTCCACCGGTTTTCCGTCCAGCAGCACCTGACCTGAGTCGGCAGGAAACACATCCATAAGAATCCGAATGGAGGTAGTCTTGCCGGCGCCGTTTCGGCCCAGCAGGCCGAAGGCGCTGCCTCCCTCCGCCCGGAAGGAAACCCCCTTGAGAACCTCCTTGGCTCCGAAGGATTTGTTGATGTCTTTCATTTCCAGAACCATCCAAAAAGCCTCCTTTTTGTTTTTCCCAGCATACCATATTCCGGCCGCCTCTGTCAATGCTTTCCTGACATTTTACAAAATCCCCCTATTCCCTTGACAAACCGGGCGGAAATTTCTAAAATAAGGGCAAATCCCCCGCTGTCGGGGGACAGGAGGTAAAATGCTATGAAAAACAAGAAAGTGCTTCTGGCGGCGATTGCTCTTTTGGTGGTAGCCGGGGTAATGGCAGCCGTCTACTACTTTACCCGTCCCAAGGCTCAGGCGGGCGGCAAGACCTTCACCGTCACCGTAGTCCACAGCGACGGCAAATCCCAGGAATTCAGCTACAGCACCGATAAAGCCTATCTGGGTGAGGTACTCCAGGAGGCAGGTCTCATCTCCGGCACGCCGGGAGAGTTCGGCCTTTACATTGAAACCGTGGACGGAGAGACCGCCAGCTGGGAGGAAAACGGGGCCTACTGGGCCTTCTATGTGGGAGAGGAATACGCCACCACCAGCGTGGATCTGACCCCCATCACCGACGGTGCCGTCTATAAGCTGGTGTATACCCTTGGATAAGCGCCGCCCCACCCCCAGGCAGGTGGCTCTTTTCGGCATCCTGGGTGCCCTGACCTTTGCCGCCAAGCTGGTAATGAGTCCCCTGCCCAACATTGAGCCGGTGAGCCTTATGGTCATGCTCTTTGCCGTGACCTTCCGCCGTAAATGCCTGTACCCCATCTATGTATATGTGGTAATGGAGTATCTGGTGTTTGGCTTCCATCTCTGGAGCATCAACTACCTGTATGTGTGGACGGTGCTGGCCCTCATTGCCCTGCTTCTTCGGAAGCAGGACAGCCCCCTTCTGTGGGCGGTGGTCAGCGGCGGCTTCGGCCTGCTGTTTGGGGCCCTGTGTGCCCCGGTGTACCTGTTCACAGGGGGTCCAGCCTTTGCCCTCACCTGGTGGCTGTCGGGGATTCCCTTCGACCTGATGCACGGGGCAGGAAACTTCCTCATTGCCCTGCTCCTGTTCCAGCCGGGGCGAAAGCTCCTGGAAAAGCTGTACCGCCCCTTCACCACTTTGTGAAAAAAGAGCCTGTTGCATAAATTTGCAACAGGCTCCTTTTGGCACCAAAGGGGCGGCGTGCCGCCGATACCGGGCACAAAAAGGCTCCCTTGCCAAAGGGAGCTGGCACGGCGTAGCCGTGACTGAGGGATTCACAGTTGGCACTTTCCCAAAGTACAAACTCATGTGAAAAGGGGAAGGCTTTTTAGGGAATAGTGAAGAGGGAATAGGTAAGAAGTTCCGCAGGCTTTGCCTGGGGAATCCCCCCGCCTCGGCAAGCCGAGGCACCCCCCTTTGACAAGGGGGGCTTTGGCGCGGTGCCTCGATTTCTACCCGGTAACGATACCGGGCATTGGAGGGGCAGTAACGAATCGTAGAAAGCCATCGTGCGCATTGACAGCGGCGGCACGCCGCAGGCTCCCTTGCGAAAGGGAGCTGGCAAAAATCTTTGATTTTTGTCTGAGGGATTACAGCAGACAGTTTCCAACTTGCAAAAGTCCAATGTGAAAAGGTGCGCACCCTATAGCTCCCTCCGGGAGGGAGCTGTCACCGCAGGTGACTGAGGGAGCCAGCGGGCGACAAGCTGATTGTTTGCAGATGGGGTGGTACCTGCTGGAGATTGTCGATGCCCAATCCTGCACCGCAGTAACGATACCGGGCACAAAAAGGCTCCCTTGCCAAAGGGAGCTGGCACGGCGTAGCCGTGACTGAGGGATTCACAGCAGGCACTTTCCCAAAGTACGAACCCATGTGGAAAGGGGAAGGTTTTTTAGTGAATAGTGAAGAGGGAATAGGGAAGAAGTTCCGCAGGCTTTGCCTGGGGAATCCCCCCGCCTCGGCAAGCCGAGGCACCCCCCTTTGGCAAGGGGGGCTTTGGTGCGCCGCCTCGATTTCCACCCGCCGCCGTTACCGGGCACTGGAGGGGCAGTAACAATTTGCAGAAGACTTCCGTGCGCATTGTCAGCGGCGACTCGCCGCAAAAAACAGCACAGCCGGGGTGGCTGTGCTGTTTGGGTTTTTAGTTCAGAGCGGCCTTGGCCTTCTCCACCAGAGCGGCGAAAGCGGCGCTGTCCTGGATTGCCATCTCGGACAGGCTCTTGCGGTTCATCTCGATACCGGCCTTCTTCACACCGTTCATGAAGGTGGAGTAGTTCAGTCCGTAGGGAGCCACGGCAGCAGACAGACGGGTGATCCACAGTCTGCGGTAGTCACGCTTCTTCAGCTTACGGCCTGCGAAAGCGTAGTTGCCGGACTTCATAACGGCCTGCTTGGCCATCTTAAAGTGCTTGGATTTGGAACCCCAGTAGGACTTTGCCAACTTCAGGGTCTTATTTCTTCTCTTGCGCGTCATCATTGCGCCTTTGACTCTTGCCATTTCTCAATATCCTCCTAAGGCTTATTTGTAAGGGATCAGCTTCTTGATGGTTTCGGTGTTGGTCACATCGGCGTAAGCGGTGGTGCGCAGACGACGGGTACGCTTGGTGTCCTTCTTGGTGAGGATATGGCTCTTGTAAGCGCGGGCTCTCTTAACCTTACCGGACTTGGTCAGGTTGAATCTCTTCTTTGCACCGCTATGGGTTTTCAGCTTGGGCATAGGTGGTTCTCCTTCCGTATCTTTCGTTTATTTGCTATTTTTGGGGGCTAAGAACATGGCCATGAAGCGGCCTTCCAGCTTGGGGTTCTTCTCCATGTTGGCAAGCTCAGAGCAAGCCTGGGCAAAGTCCATCAGCAGCTTCTCACCCAGATTTGTGTGCGCCATCTCCCGGCCACGGAAGCGGACGCTGACCTTCACCCGGTTGCCGTCCTTCAAAAACTTCTGGGCGTTCTTCACCTTGGTGTTCAGGTCGTTGGTGTCAATGCTGGGGCTCATGCGGATTTCCTTGATTTCCACAACCTTCTGGTTCTTCTTGGCCTCCTTCTCCCGCTTCTTCTGGTCGAAGCAGAACTTGGAGTAGTCCATGATTTTGCAGACGGGGGGAACGGCGTTGGGGGAAATTTTCACCAGGTCCATTTCCTGTTCCTCTGCCAGGGCGTTGGCCTGGGCGGCGGACATAATGCCCAGCTGGGCGCCATCCGGTCCGATAACCCGGAGCTCTTTGTCCCGGATTTCCTCATTGAGCTGATGATCTAACTTGGCTATGGTAAGCACCTCCAAATAAACAACAAAAAAGCGGATGCCAAGCATCCGCATACCCACAAAAGCCCCCCATAAGGGACGCCAAGGAATATTGACCTTTTCGCATTTGCTTAAGGTGAGGCGGATGATTAGCCTTCTTTATTACCCGCCTATCTTACCACATCCTCCTCCCCTTGTCAACAGGTTTTTTCGGGAAAATTTCCCGAAAATCCGGGAAAATATGGTTGCACCCTTTATAAAGGTGATGTATAATTGTAACTGTAAAAAATCGGGCTGTGCCTGAAAATATTTTGGAGGAATGTTATCATGTTTGAAGCGATGATTGAGACCCTCAAGGCCAATCCCCGCAAGATTGTGTTCACCGAGGGCCATGACGCCCGTATCCTGGAAGCAGCCTCCCGTCTGAAGAAGGACGGCTTCCTGACCCCCATTCTGGTGGGCAACGTGGATGTGGTGAAGGAAAACGCTGCCAAGGGCGGCTTTGACATTGAAGGCCTGGAGATTCTGGACCCCCTGACCTATCCCGAGATGGACGCCATGGTCGAGAAGATGGTGGAGCTGCGGAAGGGCAAGATGAGCCCCGAGGAGTGCCGCACCGCTCTGAGCAAGGGCAACTACTTCGGCACCATGCTGGTGAAGATGGGCTACGCCGACTCCCTGCTGGGCGGCGCCACCTACTCCACCGCCGACACCGTCCGTCCCGCTCTGCAGCTGGTGAAGACCAAGAAGGGCGCTCACCTGGTCTCCTCCTGCTTCATTTTGGTGCGGGGCGAGGAAAAGCTGGCCATGGGCGACTGCGCCATCAACCTGAGCTACGAGGATTCCCTGGACAAGGAGGGCAACGTGGTTCTCTCCGCTGCCCAGAAGCTGGCTGAGGTTGCCATTGAGACCGCCAAGACCGCCAAGGTGTTCGGCATCGACCCCAAGGTGGCTATGCTCAGCTTCTCCACCAACGGCTCCGGCAAGGGCGGCACCGTGAAGCTCAGCCACGACGCCACCATCGTGGCCAAGGAGATGGCTCCCGATCTGGCCATCGACGGCGAGATGCAGTTCGACGCCGCCGTGGCTCCCGAGGTCGGCCAGCTGAAGTTCCCCGGCTCCCCTGTGGCCGGCTACGCCAACACCTTCATCTTCCCCACCATCGAGGCCGGCAACATCGGCTACAAGATTGCCCAGCGTCTGGGCGGCTTCGAGGCCTACGGCCCCATTCTCCAGGGTCTGGCCGCTCCCATCAACGACCTGTCCCGGGGCTGCAACGCCGAGGAAGTCTACAAGATGGCCATTATCACCGCCGCTCTGGTGTAATTGCCCCCCGACCTGCAAAAAGCGAGGGAGAGTCCCCAAAAGGGGATGCTTCCTCGCTTTTCAAATTTATTCCTTTTAAACTACAGGTTCTTTCCACAAATTTCACCTTATTAAAGCACAATTCCCTGGAAACGCACCAGCTCATAGCTCCCTCCGGGAGGGAGCTGGCGCCGAAGGCGTCTGAGGGAGCCAGCGGGCGGTGCAGTTGGAGTCTGCTTTGGGGTTGGTACTTGCCGGAAGGTATCGATACCCTATACCAATTTTACCGGGCACATTCATACAATAAACCTGACTACTCCCAGGAGGTACCATCTCTATCCTTAAAATTGGCTATGCTCCCGCTTGCTCCCTCCGTCTTGGGGCTGCGCCCCAAGCCACCTCCCTCCGGTCGGGAGGTATTTGCGGGAGCCTTCCGCAAGGTAACGACACCTGGCAGATAAAAAAATCAGGACCTGCTGCAAAACGACGGTTTGCAGCAGGTCCTCTTTTTACAGTACAATCAGGTGGAGCAGCACCCAGGCGATGCCGTAGTAGGTGCATACGGCGGTCAGGTCGTTCAGGGTCGTGATCAGGGGCCCGGAGGCTACCGCCGGGTCCAGGCCGCACTTTTGGAACACAATGGGCACAGCGGTTCCCGTGATGCTGGAAATCACCATGGAGGCCAGGAAGGCAATGCCGGTGCTGAGACACACGGTGAGCACCACCCCCAGTACCTCTCCGCGAATCAGCAGATAGCCGCCGATGACCACAAAGGACAAAATACCCAGAATCAGGCCGTTGAGAAGCCCCACCCAGGCTTCCTTTCCCAGCAGCCGGAGCTTTTCCTTTCCCGTGACCTGGGGGTCCATCAGCACCCGGATGGTCACAGCCAAGGACTGGGTGCCCACATTGCCTGCCATGTCCAGAATCAGAGACTGGAAGCATACAATGAGGGGCAGGGCCGCCACCACGTGCTCAAAGGCCCCCACCACAGAGGACACGAACATCCCCAGCCCCAGGAGAATCACCAGCCAGGGCAGCCGCTTTTTCACGCTTTTGACAATGGGCTCCTGCAAATCCTCCTGGGCCGTGAGGCCGCCCAGCATGGCGTAGTCCTCTTCCATCTCCGCTTCCATCAGGTGGGTCACATGGGGCGCAGTGAGAACCCCCACCAGCCTTCTGTCCTCGTCCACCACCGGGAAGGAGTCCTCGCTGTAGTCCGTGACCCACTCCATGGCGGTCTCCACCTCTTCCCGGGCAGGAACCACCGGGTAGTCGGTGCGGGTGATTTGCTCCAGGGAGTCATGCTCCCGGGCCAGAATCAGGTCTTTCAGGTCCACGGCGCCATGGAAGGTGCCGTCCTTTTCCACCACATAGAGGGTGGCGATGTTGTCGTTTTCCCCGGCCTGACGCACCAGCTCCGACATGGCCTGACGGATGGTGCTGCCTCTGGCGATGGCAATGTAATTGGCAGACATCTGCCCGCCCACCTGCTCCGGGGTATAGAAGTTTTTCGGGGTAAAGATTTTCATTTTTTCTGCCTCCTTCCGAGTTTTTACCGGAAAAAGGGCATAAAAATACCACTGTTCCCGGTGGGACTGTTGTCACTGTCGGAAGAACAATGGCGCAGAGGTGACCTATTCCATCCCGGACGGTAAGCCCCCGGGACACCGGGCACAGTCTGACCATGTTCTACTGCAACTACTGTTACCGTCCATTTGTTTCACCTCACAATAGAAATCTCTGACCCATAGTTCGGGGCTATTTTACCACATTTCCCCCGGGGAAGTAACCCCCGGCGTGGAAACTTTCCGTGAACATTTTAAGAACAATTTTGGCGCAGAAAGACCCACCCGGCAATATGCCGGGTGGGTCAGCGTGTCAAAACCCTTTTTGACACGCTGCCAGACTGTCAAGAAAGGCACAAAGACAAGCAAACGCCGCCCGTCGGCGTACATAGAGTACGGTAGGGCGGCGTTTGCGCAGTAAGGCAAAAGCGGTTGCGCAGCAACAACTTTTGGGCATTTATAGGGAAAATCAAGCCCAGTTTCCCAGCCAATCCGCCAAAAGGGAATAAAAGCCGATTTCCTCCTGCTTTTGCCGGTTTGGGACTTTATTGGCAGTCTGACCCACCCGGCAGTATGCCGGGTGGGTCAGGTCTCAGTCTTGCAGATATTTTTCCACCAGGGCGGCTACCACAGCCGGGTTTCCGGCGGCGGTGTCTCCCATGAGGGTCATGGTGCGGTCATTACCTTGGTAATCCGTGACCACACCCCCCGCCTCCCGCACCAAGAGGGTGCCTGCGGCGTAGTCCCAGATTTTCAGCCGCCGCTCCACGTAACCGTCCAGCCGTCCGCAGGCCACATGGGCCAAATCCAGGGCGGCGGAACCGCTGCGGCGGATGTCCAGGCAGTTTTCAAAAATCCGCCGGAACCGGTCAAACTCCCGGGGGAAATCCGCCTTGTGATAAGGGGCGGTGCCGATGGCAATGAGGCTCTTTTTAAGATCCCTCCGGGAGGAAACATGGATGGGCTCCCCGTTGCAGAAGCTCCCCTTCCCCTTTTCCGCCAGATACAGCTCCCGGGTGTAGGGGTCGTAGATAATCCCCAGCACCGGCTCCCCACCATCCAGCAGCCCCAAAGAGATGGCACTGGTGTGATAGTCGTACATCAGGTTGGTGGTGCCGTCCACCGGGTCCAGCACCCAGGAAAGGCCCTTCAAATCCACCTGAGAATTGTCCTGCTCCTCGGAAAGGAACTGGATTTGGGGGTACAGCGCCGTGAGCTTTTCCCGGAGGAACCCCTCCACCGCCTGGTCCACTGCCGTCACAAAGTCGCAGTCTCCCTTGACGGTGATGCTCCCGGCGGCCTTCCGGTCCGCAAAGAGGCCTGCCGCCTCCTGCACCAGGGCAACAATCTTCTGTGTATCCATCATAGCCTTACACCCTTGCGTGGCCCCGGGCGCAGATCACATCCACCACCTGCTCCACACAGCTGCGGCAGGTCTGGAGATTGTCTGCCTCCACCATCACCCGGATGACCGGCTCGGTGCCGGACTCCCGCACCAGAATCCGTCCGGTCTCTCCCAGCTCCTTTGCCACCTTCTCCACGGCAGCCTGAACCTCCGGGTCGCTCTGGGCCTCGGCCTTGGAGCGGACCTTCACATTCTTCAGCACCTGGGGATAGATGGTCAGCCCTTCACACAGCTGGTTCAGGGTCTTTTTCTTTGCCAGCATCACCTCCATCAGCTTCAGGCTGGTGAGGAGGCCGTCGCCGGTGGTGGCGTACTTGGAGATGATGATGTGACCCGACTGCTCGCCCCCCAGGCGGCAGCCGTTGTTCACCATGTACTCATACACATACTTGTCGCCCACGGCGGTCTTGGCGTAGTCGATGCCCTTCTTGTCCAGGGCCTTGTAGAGGCCGAAGTTGGACATGACGGTGGTAACCACCGTGTTGTTGTCCAGCTGCCCCCGCTGCTTCATATAGTCTCCCAGAATGTAGAGGATATGGTCGCCGGTGACCACATTGCCCTTTTCATCCACCGCCAGGCACCGGTCGGCGTCTCCGTCGTAGGCAAAGCCCACATCCAGATCCTTCTCCACCACCAGCTTCTGCAAGCCCTCAATGTGGGTGGAGCCGGCATTCTTGTTGATGTTCTCCCCATCCGGCTCGGCGTTGATGACGTAGGTCTTGGCCCCCAGGGCGTCAAACACCGCCTTGGCAATGTTCCAGGAGGCGCCGTTGGCACAGTCCAGGCCGATGCGCAAACCCTTGAAGGAGAACACACCCAGGCTGATGAGGTAGCCGATGTACCGGTTCCGTCCGGACACATAGTCCACCGTCCGTCCTACCCGCTCCCGCCGGCCAAAAGGCAGCTCCGTCCAGGTCTTGCCGAAGAGCTCCACGCTGCCGTCCAGATAGGCTTCCACCAGGGAAATGGTCTTTTCGTCCATCTTCTCGCCATTGCGATTGATGAGCTTGATGCCGTTGTCGTAATAGGGGTTGTGGCTGGCGGAAATCATAATGCCGCAGTCAAAGCCGTCCACCCGGGTCACATAGGCAACGGAAGGGGTGGTGGTGACATGGAGCATATAGGCGTCCGCCCCGGAGGCGGTGAGGCCTGCCACCAGAGAGTACTCAAACATATAGCTGGAGCGGCGGGTGTCCTTGCCGATGACCACGCAGGCCGGCTCCCGGCTCCCCTCCCGGCGCTTCATCTCGCCGTAGTACCAGCCCAGGAATCTGCCGATTTTGTAGGCGTGGTCGGCGGTGAGGTTCACATTGGCCTCTCCCCGGAAGCCGTCGGTGCCAAAATACTTACCCATGGTTATTCTCCTTTTCCGATTTTGGGGACGATGACGCCCCCGGTTTTATAGATGCTGTCCGCCGGGATGACCCCCCGGACGCAGCTTAAGGGGTAGACATTGCTGTGCCGGCCCACCACGGTGCCGGGGTTCAGCACCGAGTTGCAGCCCACCTCCACAAAGTCTCCCACCAGGGCACCCACCTTTTTCCGCCCGGTTTCCAGGGGGGGCTGGGTGTGGATGACCACCAGGGACTTGTCGGACTTTACGTTGGAGGTCAGAGAGCCGGCGCCCATATGGGCCTTGTAGCCCAGAATGCTGTCCCCTACATAATTATAGTGGGGAACCTGCACGCCGTTGAACAAAATCACGTTTTTCAGCTCCACGGAGTTGCCCACCACGCAGTTCTCCCCCACCAGGGCAGAGCCCCGGATGAAGGCCCCGTGGCGCACCTCCGTCCCGGCACCGATGATGCAGGGCCCGCCCAGATAGGCAGTGGGAGCCACCTTGGCGGTGTGGTGAACCCACACATGCTCTGCGGCGCAGGTGTATTCCGCCGGGTCCAGGCTCTTCCCCAGCTCCAGAATCAAATCGGAAATTCCCCCCAGAGCCTCCCAGGGATAGGTGAATTTTTTCAGGTAATCCCCGGCCATGGTCTGGTTCAGATCGTACAATTCCCCAATCGTTACCATAAACGCTCCTGCTTTCATTGAATTTGACAAATTTATCATTGAATTTGACAAGTGCATTATACCACGCCGGAAAAAGGATTGCAACCCCCACTTTTCAGCTGTCCAAATCCTGCCCGTAAAGAGCCAGGGCGAACTTCCGCAGAGCCTTGTCCCGCTTCCGGTAGATGCTGGACTGCTCCACCCCCAGCTCCATGCACAGCCGCTGAACGCTCCCCTGCTCCGGGGTGAGGTAGAACCGCTGCAGCACCAGCTTTTCCTCCGGGGTCAGGGTCTCCAGCCCCCGGCGGGTGATGTCCACCCAGTATTTCGCCTGCTCCAGAGCCCAGGTAAGCTCCTGGCGGTGGGCAATGTTGTTAATCAGGGCATCCTCCCGGCCGCTGCCGCCCCCTTTTACCGGGGTGCCGTCGGTGCGTGCTCCCCGGATGGCCCGGGCATCCACCTCCAGCCGCTTCACCTCCAAAGGGATATTCTGGAGGCTGCGGCACATGGCATCGTATTTCCGCAGCTTTTCCACCGCTTCTCCTCTCCAGTTCATAACCGCTCCTCCTTTGCTTCCAGCCAGGTTACCTTCCTCCGGCAGGGGGTGGCGCACAGGTCTCTGGGGCACAGGCAGCCCTTGCAGGGGTCGGCGGCAAGGTACCGCCGCACCGCATCCGGGTGGGCATAGAGGCTGCCTCCCACCGCCACCCCGCCAGGGCGGAAGTCCTCCCTGTCCATAACCGCCCGGGGCCAGGTGTGAATCAGATTCCACCGGGCAAGAAACCACCGCTGCCACAGCTTGCACTGCTTGTTCTCGCAGTTCCGGGGATTGGGCACCCGGGTGCAGGTCAGGCAGGGGCTGGGATTTCTCCCTTGCACTTTTTTCATATCCACCGTTCTCCTTTCTCTCCGGCGCACCGCCGGCACAGCTCCCGGCCTTTCCCGTAAATCTCCCGGCCGCACCGGCTGCACCACCACCGGGGCAGCGCCTCCTGGGCATCGGGACTGCTGCTGCCCCGCCCCACCCACACCGGCCTGCGCCGGTGAGTTGCCAAATAAATCACCATGGAAAACCCTCCTTTGTACTCGTTCGTGTACTTTATGCTCCCCTATTTTAGTACTTGGTCAAGTACTTGTCAAGAGCCTTGCGAACATTTGTTCGTATTTTGGATAAACAAACAAATCCGCCCCCACTTTTTTGTGCGCCCCGCCCAAAAAGAAAAGGTTCTATAATAAATGTTGGGGTCAGGGGAATGAGCCTGGCCCCAAAGTTATAATAATAGGTTGAACATAGAGACCAAAATCCTTACAATACAAGTATACCCCTACACTCAATCGAAAGGATGATCTCTA
>DVGG01000054.1 GCA_018712825.1 Candidatus Faecousia excrementipullorum
AAAGCTTATCTTTTTCGCCATCCACGCAGAATGAAAAACAGGAAATACATACAGTATTCCACTGTTTTCCATTCTTTTGTCTGACGAAAAATCTCACGCTGCCAGCTCTTGCCAATTTATTCAGAGCTTCCAAAGTCTGAGGTTGACATGGTTTCACCGCCTTTGGAGGAAGGGTAGTTTTTCTGTTATATCATTTTCTTTCGTTGATTCCATATAAATTATGATGAAATGAGGAATTTCTTATGTTGGAAAGTATCATTCGTTTGCTGTTGGCCATTGCTTTGGCCTTTGGGGCCGGGAAGCTGGCTTCTATGCTGAAAATGCCCTCTGTGCTGGGCTTTCTGATTGCCGGCATGGCCCTGGGGCCCCACGCCTTTGGCCTACTCAGCCAGGAAATTCTGGACGCACCGGTCTATCATACCCTGATTTCCATTCTGGAATGCGGCATGGGGCTGATGCTGGGCACAGAGATGATCTGGCGGAGAATGCGCAGTTACGGCAAGCAGATTGTGGTCATCACCCTGGCCCAGTCCCTGATGACTTTCTTTGTGGTCAGCCTGGTGTTTTCCCTGATTTTTTACTTCATGGATATTCCCATCTTCCTGGGATTGATTTTTGGGGGAATTGCCCTGGCTACAGCCCCGGCCCCGGCTCTGACCATCGTGTCTGAGTACAAAACCGATGGCCCGGTTACCAAAACCCTGATTCCCCTGGCGGTTATGGACGATGTGATTGCCATTTGCGTGTTTTTGTCGGTGATGGGAATTGTTCTGCACCGGACGGCAGGGGGCTCCATTCCCAGCTATCTGGTGCTTTTGGTGGTGGCGCTGCCCATTGTCATCGGCTTTTTGGTGGGCTGGCCCACGGCGAAGATTCTCCAAAAAATTGCTTCTGCCAAGGTAAGAGCCGGAATTGTGTTTGCCGGGGCGGTGGTGACAGGCATTGTGACATTGCTGGCCAACACCTATCTGATGCCCCTGCCGGTGCTGAATTTTATGCTCAGCGGCATGGTTTACTCCGCAGTATTTTCCAATCTGGTGGAGGAACCCCTGCTGGAGGAGACCATGAAGTACTGCACCCCCGTCATCGGTGCTTGCTTTACCCTGATGATTATGAACCTGGGTGCACCCCTGGACTACCACCTGATACTGGGGGCCGGCGTCTTTACGGCGGTATACATCCTCTCCCGGGCAGCGGGGAAAATGGGCGGCGCAGCTTTGGGTGCTCAACTATCCCATGCGGCACCTACAGTGAAAAAATATCTGGGTATGACCCTTTTGCCCCATTCCGGAGTGTCTTTGGTACTGACGGGAATTGCCATCTCCTCTTTGACGGGAGATTACAGCCAGTACGGCGACATCGTCCGGGGAACCATTGCCGCTGCCGCTGTGATCAATGAAATCATTTCCGTATTTGTGGCAAGACAGGGCTTTAAGCTGGCGGGGGAGATGGGCAAAGCCCAGGGACTTACCCAGGGGGAAAGCTCCGGCGGTCAGAACACCAGCTGCACCAGCAGCATATAGAAGATGGTGCCGCCGCCGATGCTCAGCAGGCTGTTCCGCTTCCAGATGTGAAGCACCGCCACCAGCACACAGCTTAAAAGCTCGGGAATGCCATAGGGCCAGGCAAGAGGGGTGACGTCTTTCAGACAGTAGACCACCAGCATACCCATGATGGCGCAGGGCAGCACCGCCCCCAGCCGCCGGACGGCCTGGGGCACCTGCTTCCGGAAAATCAGAAAGGGCAGAAACCGGGTGGCCATGGTGACCCCGGCGGCTACAGCTACCAGAAGAATATCGTGGGTCATGTCGTCGTCCTCCTTTTTGCCTTGGGTCTTAGGGTCAGAAGCAGAGCCATCAGCACCATGGAGGGGATGAGGAAAATATCCTTTCCGCAAATCAAAAGACAACATAAGGTAGAGATTACCCCCACAATGGCCGGAAAATGCTCCTTGTGGGACAGCCATTGCTCCACAAACAAGGTGACAAATAGGGCAGTGAGGACAAAAGACACCCCTTCAAAGCTGACGGGTACATAGGTGCCGATGAGCGCCCCCAGACAGCAGCCCACCACCCAGTAGCATTGATCCAGGAAGGAGACCAGCAGGCAGTATTTTTTCCGGGAAACCCCTTCCGGAGGCTGGGCCTGGGTGACCAGGGAGTAGGTTTCATCCGTCAGGGCAAAAATCAGATAGGGCTTTGCCTTCCCGGTATCCTGATAGGTGTCCAGCAGGGAAATACCGTAAAACAGGTGCCGGGCGTTGACCAGTAGGGTGGCAATGGCGGTGGTGATGAGCCCTGCACCTCCTGCCAACAGTTCCACAGCCAGATACTGACCGGAGCCGGCGTAGATAAACAGGCTCATAGCCAGGGCCCAGCCCAGGCCATAGCCGTTCTGGCTGAGGAGGATTCCAAAACCGCAGCCTAAAAACAGGTAGCCGGCGAGCACCGGCAGGGTATCTAAAAAGGTCTTGCGGAGCGCTTCTTTGGTCATAGGTTCCATCTCCTTTTCTGTTTTTCTGATTATAAAGGTGCAGGGGGAGACTTGTCAAGAAAGGAAGGAAAGCTTTCCAAAATCCCCTTGCAATTTTTCTCCTTTCCCGCTATGATGAAAGAAAAAACAGGAGGAATGGGTTATGAAAAAGGCCATTGATTTGTGGGCCCACGCCGGGGAAATCCTGGAGACCGTGGGCAAGGGAGTTCTCCTTACCACCAAAGTGGGAGACCGGGTCAACACCATGACCATCGGCTGGGGTACCCTGGGAATCGAGTGGAAAACCCCTATCTTTACGGCATTTGTCCGGGAAAGCCGTCTGACCCGGGAGTATCTGGACAAAAATCCCGAGTTTACCGTGAATATCCCCGTGGTGGGAGATGTGAAGGAGATTCTGGGGGTGTGCGGTACCCGTTCCGGCCGGGATATGGACAAAATCGCCCAGTTGGGGCTTCATCTGGAGGAGCCGGAGCATATCAGTGTGCCGGGCATCCGGGAGCTGCCTTTGACCCTGGAATGTAAGGTCATCTACCGGCAGGACCAGGATCTGGCGGCCATCACGCCGGAGAATATCCGCCGCTTTTACCCTCCGGTTCCGCCTCTGGGACAGGGAGACCACCACATTGCCTATTATGGGGAGATTGTGGGTGCATACCTGATTGAAGATTGAGTGAAGCATTTCTGCTGCGCAGCCCTTTGGGTGGAGAAAACCGCCGGAAAGGCTGCGCAGCTTCGTCCATGGAAGCCGCTGAATGTGGACAAGTGTGCATATCTGGCAGAAATTCCCGGTAAAAAGTTTTGCCACTTGGAAAAAACTTAAAAGCTTCGTGAACTTTTTGCAACATCCATTGACTTGCAACCGGGAAACTGATATAATCCGCAACGGCTACCGGAAGGGATTACGGTTGCCTTGGAAAAAGAAGAGCGGATAGATGGAGATGATACTTTGGGTATTGTGGAAGTCCTGCTGCTGGCAGTGGGCTTGAGCATGGATGCCTTTGCGGTTTCTGTATGCAAGGGACTTTCCATGAGAACCAGCAGCCTGCGGGCGGGAGTAATTTGCGGCGCCTGGTTCGGCGGCTTTCAGGCCCTGATGCCTTTGATTGGCTTTTTCCTGGGCACTATGTTTGCCGGGGTGATTTCCTCTTTTGACCATTGGGTGGCCTTTGGTCTGCTGGTGATTATCGGCCTGAATATGCTTAAGGAGGCCTTTTCCAAGGAAGAGGAGCAGACGGACGGCGATCTTTCTCCCCGGACCATGTTTGTGATGGCAGTAGCCACCAGCATTGATGCCCTGGCGGTGGGAATTTCCCTGGCCATGACCGGCAATGTGAATATCTGGATGGCCATTGCAGCCATCGGCGTTACCACCTTCCTGCTTTCGGCAGTAGGTGTAAAGGCGGGCAGCGTTTTTGGCTGTCGGTATGAGAAGCGGGCACAGGTTGCAGGCGGTGTGATTCTGGTCTGCCTGGGCCTGAAGATTTTGCTGGAGCACTTGGGTGTGCTGTAAATAAGTAGATACCAGCCAAAGGGCTGTTTTATCTAAGGAACCTCTGAATAAATCGTCTGCGGCTGAACAGCGGATCTTTTTCCCCATCCATGCAGAATGAAAAACAGGAAATACATACAGTATTCCGCTGTTTTCCATTCTTTTGTCTGAGGAAAAATCTCTC
>DVGG01000008.1 GCA_018712825.1 Candidatus Faecousia excrementipullorum
ACCACGTGGGCACCATGATTGAGATTCCCCGTGCCTGCCTCACCGCCGACGAGATTGCCAAGGAAGCGGAGTTCTTCTGCTTCGGCACCAACGACCTGACCCAGATGACCTTCGGCTTCAGCCGTGACGACGCCGGCAAGTTCCTGGATGCCTACTACGACTCCAAGATCTACGAGAACGATCCCTTCGCCAAGCTGGACCAGATTGGCGTGGGCCGGCTCATGGAAATGGCCGTCAAGCTGGGCAAGTCCACCCGGCCCGACCTGCACCTGGGCATCTGCGGCGAGCACGGCGGCGACCCCGTCTCCGTCATGTTCTGCCACAAGATTGGCCTGGACTATGTGTCCTGCTCCCCCTTCCGGGTACCCATCGCCCGCCTGGCCGCCGCTCAGGCCGCCATCGCCGAGGGCAAGTAAAACCGCAAACCCCGCACCGAAAGGTGCGGGGTTTTTGTTAAGGGAACAGGTAAGAGGGAATAAGTTGGCGGACAAGCCGCCGGAAAAACCCGGTATCCGTGCAAAAACGGATACCGGGCATTTTCGTAAATATTGCAGACCTTTTTCTCCCCATTTTACTCGGTAACGATACCGGGCGGGTCAGGGAAGTAACGATTCGCAGAAAGCTCCCGTGCGAAATCGGGTGCAGGCCCTGCCTGCCTTAGTACATGCCGCCGCCCTGGGCTGCGGCTGCCATGGCTGCGTCAGCAGCGGGGTCGGGCTTATCCACCACCAGGCTCTCGGTGGTCAGCACGCAGGAAGCGATGGAAGCGGCGTTCTCCAGGGAGGAGCGGGTCACCTTGGTGGGATCCACAATGCCGTTGGCAATCATGTCCATATACTTCTCTGCATAGGCGTTGTAGCCGTAGCCAATCTTGCCGCTGTTGCGGATCTTCTCGTACACCACGGAGCCATCCACGCCGGCATTCTCCGCAATCTGACGGACAGGAGCCTGGAGAGCCACGGCGATAATCCGGGCGCCGGTCTTCTCGTCGCCGGACAGGGACTTGACCAGCTTCTCCACGGCGGCAATGGCGTTGACCTGAGCGGTACCGCCGCCGGCCACGATGCCTTCCTCCACGGCTGCACGGGTAGCGTTCAGAGCATCCTCCACACGGAGCTTCTTCTCCTTCATGGCAACCTCGGTCTGGGCACCAACCTTGATTACAGCTACGCCGCCGGACAGCTTGGCCAGACGCTCCTGGAGCTTCTCCCGGTCATAGTCGGAGGTGGTGGTGGCGATGGAAGCCCGGATGGTGTGAGCCCGGTCAGCAATAGCCTGAGCGTCGCCGGCGCCGTCCACGATGGTGGTGGTGTCCTTGGTGACCACAACCTGACGGCAGCGGCCCAGGTCAGACAGCTGGGTCTCGGTGAGCTCCATGTTCAGCTGGCTGGAAATCACAGTACCGCCGGTGAGGATGGCGATATCCTGGAGCATCTCCTTCCGGCGGTCGCCGAAGCCGGGGGCCTTGACGCACACGCAGTTGAAGTTGCCTCTCAGACGGTTTACCAGCAGCGTTGCCAGAGCGTCGCCTTCCACATCCTCGGCAATAATCATCATCTTCTTGCCGGCCTTTACCACAGGCTCCAGGATGGGCAGAATCTCCTGAATGGAGGAGATCTTCTTATCGGTAATCAGGATGTAGGCGTCGTCCAGAACAGCCTCCATCTTGTCGGTGTCGGTGACCATGTAGGGGGAGATGTAGCCCCGGTCGAACTGCATGCCTTCCACCACTTCCAGGCCGGTCTCAGCGGTCTTGGACTCCTCGATGGTGATGACACCCTCGGTGCCCACCTTCTCCATGGCCTCGGCAATCAGCTGGCCAATGGCCTCGTCGCCGGAGGACACGGTGCCAACCCGGGCAATGTCGGCGGCGCCGCTGACAGGCACGGAGTGCTCCTTGATGGCAGCCACAGCCACTTCCACAGCCTTCTCAATGCCCTTGCGCATCACCATGGGGTTTGCACCGGCGGACAGGTTCTTAAGACCCTCCCGGGTGATGGCCTGAGCCAGCAGGGTGGCGGTGGTGGTGCCGTCGCCGGCTACGTCGTTGGTCTTGGTGGCAACTTCCCGGATGAGCTGAGCGCCCATGTTCTCAAAGGGGTCCTCCAGCTCCACTTCCTTGGCGATGGTCACGCCATCGTTGGTGATGAGGGGAGCGCCGTACTTCTTGCCCAGAACCACGTTCCGGCCCTTGGGGCCCAGGGTTACCTTAACCGTATCTGCCAGCTGGTCAATACCGGCCTGCAGCTTCTTGCGAGCTTCCTCGCCATAAGAAATCATCTTTGCCATGATACTATTCCTCCTAAATTACTGGGTGACAACAGCCAGGATGTCTTCCTGCTTCACGAACTTGTAGTCCACACCGTCCAGCTTGATTTCGGTGCCGGTGAACTTGCCCACCACGACCTTGTCGCCGGGCTTCACGGTGACTTCCACATCCTTGGTGCCGGGGCCGGCGGAGATTACCTCGTAAATGCCGGACTTTTCCTTGTTGGCGGTGGCCAGGATAATGCCGGAGGAAGTGGTTTCCTCAGATTCGGTCTGCTTCAGCAGAATGTTGTCTGCCATGGGTTTGAGCTTCATAAATATGCCTCCAAACACAATATTTAGATTGCGGTATGCCGCATTTATCTACAGGGTTGTTAGCACTCAAAACATCTGAGTGCTAACACCTCTATAATATAGCCCAAACCCCGGAAAAAAGCAAGGGGTATTTGTAAATTTCTTTTTAACATTTCCGGCGAGCCGCCGCCGGGGTGCCCCCGGTGGCAATGCGCACCAAGCTGGTCTGTAATCGTTACTTCCCTGACCCGCCCGGTATCGGCGGCTTGTCCGCCGAACTTATTACATATTCCCTATTCACTATTCCTTAAATCCGCCCGGTATCGGCGGCGAGTCGCCGCTGACGATTTCGCACGATGGCTTTCTACGAATCGTTCTTTCCCTGACCCGCCCGGTATCGTTACTGCGGTGCAGTAGGTGCATAGACCAAAGCCCCCCTTGCCAAAGGGGGGTGGTTTGGCGATAGCCAAACCGGGGGGATAAAAGGCTGGTAGGTTTCCACATTGGTTTGTACTTTGAAGAAGTGCCTGCCGTGAATCCCTCAGGCAAAAATCTTTGATTTTTGCCAGCTCCCACAGGCCGGGAGCCTTTGGGGTGCGGTATCGATACCGGGCGATGCATTGACAGCGGCGGCACGCCGCCCTTTGGCAAGGGAGCCTTGCGGTGCAGAAAAGGGGCCCGCTGCAGTATTTTGCAACGGACCCCTTGGGGACATTATTCATCTGTTGGCTCGTCGTCCGTCAGGGTGGGCGGGTCTACCTGGGCCTGGGTCATATTTTTGCCCAGAGAGTAGTAGAACACGTTGTCCCGGGCGGGGGTCAGCTCTGTAAGCAGGCCCCGGGTGGCATACACCGCATAGCTGCGGAACAAAATGGGGGTAATGTAGCCGTTGTCCATGATGTTCTGATGGAGGGTGTAGAAATTGCCGTGGTTTTCCAGGGCATCCAGGCACAGAGCGTAGGTGGTGGTATTGTCCACGCCGCCGTAGCTCAGGGCGCCGTAGGTGTAGAAGAAGGCGGACAAATCCATGTTGGGAGACAGCTTGGTCTGACCCAGATACAGGTCGAAATTCCGGAAATACAGGGCGTCCAGATACTGCTGCTGGGGCAGCTCCTTTACGGTGGCGTTCAGACCGCCGTTTGTGAGCATCTGGGCAATGTCCCTGGCTACCCGCACCCGGAGGGAGTCGGAGCTGTTCACCAGGATTTCCACCGAGTATCCCACAACTCCTGCGTCGGCAACGGCCTTGGCGAATTTGCTTTCGTCAAAGGCGTACTGCTCCGCCAGGCTCTGGGAGTAGTAGGGGAACTGGGGCGAGGCCGGCAAGGTTGCGCTCCGGGCAAAGCCCCGGTAGTAGGTATCTACAATCTTGTCCCGGTCGATGGCGAAGGTCAGGGCAGACCGTATCTTCGGGTTGGACAGCACCGTATTGGAGCTGTTGCAGGCCAGATACAGGAAAATTCCGTTCTCACAGTCCCACAGCTCATAGTCGCACCGGTAGTCCGCATAGTTGTCAGAGCCCGGGTCGGCACACACCAGGTCCAGGGTTTCAAACTGGAAGGTATCCCGGATCTGGGTGGTGGATTCCGCAGGAATCAGGGCGATGGCGGAGGCGGTGACCACCAGATCTGCCTGGCACCACCAGTCCGTCCGCCGCTCCAGGCAGGATTCGGCCCTGTTGAGGATATAGGGGCCGGTGCCCAGGGGGTGGGTCAGGTCCAGCTGGTTGGCTTTCAGAATGGGGATGTCCAGAAGCAGGGGCAAATCCTCCATGGGGGTGTCCAGGGTGATTACCAGGGTATCCCCGGAAATCTCCATGGTGGAGATGTGGGTGAAGCGGCCGCCGTAGTAGTCGCTTTCCTTGGCGGCCTCCAAAGTGGCCAGCACGTCTGCCAGCACCAGGGGAGAGCCGTCGGAGAAGGTGGCATTTTCAATGGTGAAGGTATATTGGCGCATATCCTCCGACACGGAGTAGGTCTTGCACAGCTGGGGCTCCACCTGATAGTCCCGGTTGGTGACAAAGAGGCTCTGGTACAGCAGGGAGAAAAGCGCCCGGTTGGTGTAGTTGGTGGAAAGAATGGGGTTCATGGATTCGTCGGCATAGTAGGTCAGGGTCAAATCCTGCATTTCTTCCCCATCGGTGGGACGGGTAACCGGGGTGCTTCCCCCTTCTTCCGGCGCCAGAGCGTCTCCGGTGGGTACATATTCTCCGCTCCGGCTGCAGGCGGCCATGGAAAAGACCAGGGCAAGAACCAGAATCATTCCCAGCAGCTTTTTCATCTTTCCACCTCCCCGGCAACAATCGCCGCTCCCTGGCTGCCCCGGAGGCTACCGGTGCGCCGGTGGGACCAGAAAAGGGTTTCGTCACAGTGGGTGCAGAGGCTGGAAACCTCCACCTGCCCTACCCCGGCCTCTTTTAGTATCCGGGCGTTGATGCCTTTTAGGTCTACATAATACTTACTTCCGGCGGAGCGGATAAAGGGCTCCGCCTCGCCTCCCAGGGCGGCTCTCATGGCCGCCGGCACATCCTCATCGGTCTCAAAGCAGCAAGCCCCAATGTTGGGGCCGATGGCGGCGTGGATATCCCAGGGGTTGGAACCAAAGGCCTTTGCCATAGCCTGTACCGCCTTTTCCCCAATCCGGGCGGCGGTGCCCCGCCAGCCGGCGTGGACAGCCCCCACGGCGCCGGTTTTCTCGTCCCACAGCAAAATGGGGGTGCAGTCGGCGGTGAACACCACCAGGGCCAGCCCCGGGGTGTTGGTAATGAGGCCGTCGCAGGGGGAAAGCTCCGGGGCGTACAGCCCGGCGCCGGCCTCAGGCCGCCCTGCCACCCGGACGATGTCCGAGTGGGTCTGGGTGGAAAGCACGGCGTTTTTTGGGTCAAACCCCAGGAGATTTCCCAGAATTTCATAGTTTTTCAGCACATTTTCCCAGTCGTCCCCCCGGTGAATGCCGATGTTGAGGGACTGAAGGTGCCCCCGGCTCACACCTCCCAGACGGGTGGTGAAGCAGTGGGGGGCGGCAAGCCCTTCTGCCTGCTGGCAGGTAAGGGTGCCATAGGTCAGGGTTTTCACAGCCATAGGCGCTTACTGGTTCATGCCGGCGGCAATGTCCTTGTCCCGGCAGCACTTCTTGTACTTCTTGCCGCTGCCGCAGGGGCAGGGGTCGTTGGGGCCTACTTTGTTGGCCTTCCGCACCGGCTGGGGCTTTACCGTCTTGTCGGGCGTACCGGTGGCGGCAGTCTCCTTGGCGACCTTCTCCCGCTTTACCTCCTGGTTGGTCCGCAGCTGCACCAGGAACATCCGGCGGACAGTCTCCTCCCGGATGGCCTGAATCATGGCCTGGAACATCTCATAGCCTTCCTCTTTGTAGGCCACCACCGGGTCATGCTGGGCGTAAGCCCGCAGGCCGATGCCCTGCTTCAAATCGTCCATGGCGTCGATGTTGTCCATCCAGTACTCGTCCACCACCCGGAGCATGACCACCCGCTCCAGCTCCCGCATAACGGCTTCGCCGTAGTGGGCTTCCTTCCGGGCGTAGGTGTCCGCTGCCATGGCGTACACCGCCTCAATCATATCCTTTTCACCGGTTCCCTCGGGAGGCAATGGGGCGTTGGGGGCAAAGTAGATGCCCCCCAGACGGGTGCGGATGGAGACCAGAGCCTCCGCATCTGCCACGCCGCCGTTGTGGCTCATGGCCTCGGAGCAGGCAGACTCCACCACGCCCCGGAGCATATGGAGGATATTCTCCTTCAGATCCTCTCCGTCCAGCACCTTCTGCCGCTGGGCGTAAACCACCTCACGCTGGGTGTTCATCACGTTGTCATATTCCAGCACGTTCTTTCTGGCCCGGAAGTTCCGGCTTTCCACCGCTTTCTGAGCGTTCTCCACGGCGCCGGAGAGAATCTTGGCATCGATGGGGGTGTCCTCGTCCAGACCCAGGCGGTCCATCATGCCCATCACCCGCTCGGAGGAGAACAGACGCATCAGGTCGTCCTCCAGGCTCAGGTAGAACCGGCTCTCGCCCGGGTCGCCCTGACGGCCGGAACGGCCCCGGAGCTGGTTGTCAATCCGCCGGGACTCGTGGCGCTCGGTGCCGATGATGAACAGGCCCCCGGCCTGACGCACTTTCTCTGCCTCGGCGGCGATTTCCGCCTTGTGTTCCCCGATGAGCTGGTTGTACCGCTGGCGGACGGCCAGAATCTCCGGGTCGTCGGTTTCGGAGAAGGCGTTGGCCTGGGCCAGCAGGTTCTCGTCCTCCTGCTCCTTCCGCAGCTGAGCCATGGCCATATACTCCGGGTTGCCCCCCAGCATAATATCCGTACCACGGCCTGCCATGTTGGTGGCGATGGTGACGGCACCGAACTTACCGGCCTGGGCGACAATCTGGGCTTCCAGCTCGTGGAACTTGGCGTTGAGCACGTTGTGAGGGATGCCCATCTTCTTGAGCATTTTGCTCAGGAGCTCGCTCTTTTCAATGGACACGGTACCCACCAGCACCGGCTGACCCTTCTCGTGGCAGACCTTCACCTGCTCCACAATGGCCCGGTACTTGCCGGCCTGGGTCTTATACACCGCATCCGGCCAGTCCTTCCGCTGCACCGGGCGGTTGGTGGGAATCTCCACCACGTCCAGCCGGTAGATGGACTCAAATTCCTCCGCCTCCGTCAGAGCCGTACCGGTCATGCCGGAGAGCTTGTCGTAAAGCCGGAAGAAATTCTGGAAGGTGATGGTGGCCAGGGTCTTGCTCTCCCCGGCGACGGTCACCCGCTCCTTGGCCTCGATGGCCTGGTGCAGACCCTCGTTGTACCGGCGGCCGTACATGAGACGTCCGGTGAACTCGTCCACAATGATGATCTGACCGTCCTTCACCACATAGTCAATGTCCTTCTTCATCAGACCCCGGGCCTTCATGGCCTGGTTGATGTGGTGGGAGAGGGTAGTATTCTCGGAATCTGCCAGATTCTCCACCCCGAAGAACTTCTCTGCCTTGGCAATGCCGGAGGCGGTGAGGGACACGGTGCGGGACTTCTCATCCACAAAGTAGTCGCAGTCGTAATCGTCCTGGACTTCCTTCTCATCGGTCTTGGCAAAGACCTGCTTCCGCAGACCTGCCACAAAGGTATCCGCCATCTCATAGAGCTTGGAGGAATCCTCCCCCTTGCCGGAGATAATCAGGGGGGTACGGGCTTCATCAATCAGGATGGAGTCCACCTCGTCCACGATGGCAAAGGCGTGGCCCCGCTGCACCAGCTCCTGCTTGTAAATGGCCATGTTGTCCCGCAGATAGTCAAAGCCCAGCTCGTTGTTGGTGCAGTAGGTGATGTCGGCGGCGTAGGACTCCCGCCGCTGGGCGGAGGTCATGCCCGGGACAATCAGACCCACGGACAGACCCATATACTTATAGACCTTGCCCATCCACTGGGAGTCACGGGTGGCCAGGTAATCGTTCACCGTCACCACATGGACACCCCGCCCGGTCAGGGCGTTGAGGTAGCAGGGAAGGACAGCAACCAGGGTCTTACCTTCGCCGGTTTTCATCTCGGCGATTCTACCCTGATGGAGGATGATGCCGCCCATGAGCTGCACCGGGTAGGGGCGCATCCCCAGCACCCGGCTGGCGGCTTCGGAGATGGCGGCAAAGGCCTCGGGAAGCAGGGCGTCCAGGGTCTCACCCTGGGCCAGCCGCTCCTTGAACTGCCGGGTCTTGTCCTGCAGCGCCTCCTGGGACAGGGCCTCATACTCTCCCCGGAGCGCAAGAATCTTGTCCACCAGGGGCTGAATCTTCTTGATTTCCCGCTGGGAGCGGGTGCCGAACACTTTTGTGAGAATTCCCATAGTTTAACTCCTTGTCAATGGTCAAATGGAATTTTGCTGCTTTCCCATGGGCTCCGTTCCGTCCTGGATGAGGAGCAGATCGGAGATGATGGAATTGGAGACGAGAAACCCCTTGGGGGTCAGATGCCAGCGGCCGTCAAAGGTTTTCTGAGCCAGCCCCTGCTCCCGGAAGGAGAGAAGGGCCTTTTCCAGAGGGGCAAAGGGCAGCAAAAACCGCTGCTCGTACACCTTGGGGTCCATACCGGTGACGGTACGCAGCCGCATCATGATATATTCGCCGGCCCGCTCCCGGGGGGGCACCTGCTGCACTTCCCGCAGCACCTGCCCGCCGGCGGCAATGCCGTCAATATACTGCTTAAGGCTCCGGACACAGGCAAACCGCTGCCCGCCGAAGTCGGAACTGGCGTCCGGGCCGAAGCCTAAGTAGGCGCCGCCGCTCCAATATTTCAGATTGTGCCGGGACACATTGCCCTTGCGGCAGAAGTTGGAGATTTCGTACTGGCGGTAGCCGCAGCTTTTGAGAATCTCCACGGCGGACAGGTACATATCCGCCTGGGTATCGTCGTCTGCCAGGTTGCAGAACTCCTGATACTCCGCCAGGGGTGTCCCCTCCTCCACCTTCAGGCCGTAGCAGCTGATGTGCTCCGGGGCCATGTCGTAAATCACCTGCTTCAGGGTGTTTTCCCAGGCCTCCAGGGTCTGACCCGGCAGACCGTACATGAGATCCACAGAGAGATTGCGGAAGCGGTGCTTCCGGATTCGCTCCACGGCGTGCTTGGCCTGCTGGTAGTTGTGGGGTCTGCCCAGCTTCTTGAGGATGTTGTCGTCGTCGCACTGCACTCCCAGGCTCACCCGGTTAAAGCCCTCGCTCCGCAGCCGCCGGAGAAGCCGGTCGGATACAGAGTCGGGATTGGCCTCAAAGGTGATTTCCGCCTGGCCGGACACATCGAAGCTCTTGCGGATGGTGGTGAGAATCGCCGCCATACCCTCCGCCCCGAAATAGGTGGGGGTGCCGCCTCCAAAGTAGATGGTGTCCACCAGATAGTCAGGAGCCAGAGCCCCCGCCTCCTTGATGTGGGCACACACCGCCTTCAGGTAGCCTTCCAGCAGGCTGTCGTCCTTACTGGTGACGGAGTAAAAATCGCAGTACTGGCATTTGCTCCGGCAGAAGGGCACATGAATATAGATCCCCAGAGGGGTTTTGTTTTTCCTTTGGAGAAAGGCCATGATTACCTCCTATGCTAAAAGCCCAGAAGCTCCTTCCGGGCGGTATAAAATTCCGTAAGATTGTCCTCCACCACCGGAATCTCCCCATAGGAAAATTCCAGCCACCATTGCAGCTCCAGGTTCTCGTCGTACTGGTGGACGGTGAGCAGGTTCCCCCGGCCGTCGTAGGTCATCTGCACCCGGGAGATGAGGCCGCCGGAGGGATTCCGCTTTTCCTGACCCAGCCGGAAGCCCTGGGTATTGTACTGATAGGTGATGGTGGCGGGGGGCGAACCGGCATCATCAAAGGTCTGCTCCTTCAGCAGCCACCCCCGGCTGTTGTAGGTGTACTGGGTGCAGTCCAGGAGGATTCCCTGGCTGTCAAACTCCTGCACCTTTTCCAGCAGGCCCCGGTCGTTGTAGGTGTAGCTGGTGTACTGGCTCAGCACGTCCCCCACGTACAGCTCCCGGGTCTGGAGCAGCCCCTGGCTGTCGTAGCTGTATTCCTGGCGCACCAGTCCTGCCTCTGTGCGGATGCGGTTTCCGGCGGCGTCATAGTTGTGGTAGGTGACTTCCAGCCCGTCCTTGGGCTGAATGGCCGTGACCCGTCCGCCTTCGTCATAGCGGTAGCTCTCTTTGGCCTCCTGCTGACCCTGGGCATCGTACCGGGTGATGGACTGCAAATTGCCCATGGCATCGTACTGAAGGGTCAGGTAGTAGTTGAGAAAGCCGTCGGGAAGATTGCACACGGCAGAAACCGGGGTCAGCACCTCCACCGTAGGCTGGGCTACGGTAGGCCGGGGGGCATCCGTGGAGGGCGGGGGGTCGGTAGGCGTGGGCTGCGGGGTGCAGCCCCACAGCAGTGCCGCCAGCACCAGGGCAGCCAGCACCAGGGCAGCCAGCCTTTTTCTTTTGACGGGCATAGTGTCCCTTCTTTCTTGGATAAAGCCTCAGGGAAGCTCTGAATAAATCGGCAAGAGCTGGTAGGACGATTTATTCAGAGTTTCCTTAGTCCTCGTCCAGCTTCAGCACAGCCATGAAGGCCTCGGAGGGGACGGACACGGTGCCGAAGGTGCGCATCCGCTTCTTGCCCTCCTTCTGCTTTTCCAGCAGCTTCTTCTTCCGGGTGATGTCGCCGCCGTAGCACTTGGCAAGCACATCCTTCCGCAGGGCCTTGATGGTCTCCCGGGCGATGATTTTGCCGCCGATGGCAGCCTGAATGGGAATTTCAAACTGGGCTCTGGGAATGTTCTCCTTCAGCTTTTCGCAGATTTTCCGGGCTCTGGGGTAGGCGTTGTCCGCAAAGAGGATGAAGCTCAAAGCGTCCACCACATCGCCGTTGAGAAGAATGTCCAGCTTCACCAGCCGGCTGGGCCGGTAGCCGATGAGCTCATAGTCCAGACTGCCGTAGCCCCGGGTCCGGGACTTGAGGGCGTCGAAAAAGTCGTAGATGATTTCGTTCAGGGGCATCTCGTAGTGCAGCTCCACCCGGTGGGCGTCCAGATACACCATGTCCTTGAAATCGCCCCGGCGGGAGGTGGCCAGCTCCATGATGTTGCCCACATACTCCTGGGGCGCCATGAGATTTACCTTTACAAAGGGCTCCTCTGCCAGCTGGATGTCTGCCGGGTCGGGATAGTCCAGGGGGTTGTCCACCATCAGCACCTCGCCGTTGGTCTTGGTGACCCGGTAGACAACGTTGGGGGCGGTGGTGATGAGGTCCAGGTTGTACTCCCGCTCCAGCCGCTCCTGGATAATCTCCATGTGGAGAAGACCCAAAAAGCCGCACCGGAAGCCAAAGCCCAGGGCGATGGAGGATTCCAGCTCATAGGACATGGAGGCGTCGTTCAGCTTCAGCTTCTCCAGAGCCTCCCGCAAATCCTGATACTTGGCTCCGTCTGCCGGGTAAATGCCGGAGTAGACCATGGGCTGTACCTGGCGGTAGCCGGGCAGAGGCTCCGAGGCGGGATTTTCCAGGGAGGTGATGGTGTCGCCCACCTGGGTGTCGGATACATTTTTGATAGAGGCGGTGATGTAGCCTACCTCGCCGGCGCCCAGAGCATCCCGGGGGGTCAGTCCCAGAGGATTCATGGTGCCGACCTCCACTACCTTATATACAGCGCCGGTGGCCATCATGCGGATGTCCATGCCGGGACGGACGGTGCCCTCCTTGATGCGGGTGTAGACGATGACACCCCGGTAGGAGTCGTACTGGCTGTCGAAAATCAGGGCCTGCAAGGGTGCATTCCGGTCACCCTGGGGGGCAGGGACGTTCTTTACAATCATTTCCAGCACGGAATGGATGTTGATGCCATTTTTGGCGGAAATCTCCGGGGCATCCTCGGCGGAAATGCAGATAATGTCCTCAATCTCCGCCTTGACCTCTTGGGGACGGGCAGAGGGAAGGTCGATTTTATTGATTACCGGCAGCACCTCCAGCCCGGCGTCGGTAGCCAGGAAGGTGTTGGCCAGGGTCTGGGCTTCCACGCCCTGGGAGGCATCCACCACCAGCACGGCCCCTTCGCAGGCCGCCAGGGAACGGGATACCTCATAATTAAAGTCCACATGGCCCGGGGTGTCGATGAGGTTCAGGGCATAGACCTGCCCATCGTCGGCCTGGTAGGAAAGCTGGACGGCGGTGGCTTTGATGGTGATGCCCCGCTCCCGCTCCAAATCCATGGAGTCCAGGATTTGGTTTTCCATTTCCCGCTGGTCGATGGCATGGCACTCCTCCAGCAGGCGGTCTGCCAGGGTGGACTTGCCGTGGTCGATGTGGGCGATGATGGAGAAATTGCGGATTTTGGAAAGCTCGGTCATAGGGCTCCCCCTTTCAGAAAATCTTCCGCTGGAAAGGCCCAGCGCATAGCATGGCATTTTCCCAATTATACCGAATTTTTCCGGAAAAGTAAACCGTATGTTTTCGGGAATTTGGGGGAATACTGTCTGACGAACCGGACAAAAAATCCCCAAAGCCCTGATTTTTTGAAAAATTTCAAAAAAACCCTTGCCGAAAATAAAAAATCAGGGTATAGTCTAACAGCTAAGAAAAGTTTTTCCCCAGAAAAAGAGGAGCTGATGTAATGAGTACTGCCAAGAAGCCTTCCAAAATCACCGAGGATCTGCAAAACGCCCTGCAAACCCTCATTGCCAAGGGTAAGAAAGAAGGCATCCTCCGTTCCAGCGAGCTGAACGGCTACCTGGAAAAGATGGATTTGAGCCCGGAGCGGATTGAGGAGATTTATGACCGGATCGAGGCCATGAATATCCAGATTGTCGGCGCTGAGATGGAGCTGGACCCGGACGAGGGTCTGCCCTTTGTGGATGACCTGGGTGAGGATATTGACCTGAGCACCGTGGAGGATGAGGAGCTGGTGGACCCGGTGGGTCTGGCGGCGGAGTACAACCTGGATGACCCGGTGCGGATGTACCTGAAGGAAATCGGTCAGATCAAGCTCCTGACGGCGGAAGAAGAAGTGGATTTGGCCAAGCGGGTGTCCGAGGGAGACCAGTACGCCAAGAACAAGCTGACGGAAGCCAACCTGCGGCTGGTGGTGTCCATTGCCAAGAAGTACTCCGGCCGGGGCCTGCACATTCTGGATTTGATTCAGGAGGGAAACACCGGCCTTATCCGGGCGGTGGACAAGTTTGACTGGACAAAGGGAAACAAGTTCTCTACATATGCCACCTGGTGGATTCGGCAGGCCATTACCCGGGCCATTGCCGACCAGGCCCGGACCATCCGGGTGCCGGTGCATATGGTAGAGGTGATCAACAAGGCCACCCGGTGCAACCGGAAGCTGGTGCAGGAGCTGGGCCGGGAGCCCACGGTGGAGGAGATTGCCGCCGAGCTGGGCCTGCCTGTGGAGAAGATTATCGAGGCCAACCGCACCGCCGCCGACACCCTGAGCCTGGATACCCCGGTGGGTGACGAGGAAGATACCTCCATCGGCTCCTTCGTGCCGGACGATCACACCCCCGGCCCCGCCGACGCCACCTCCAACGCACTGCTGGCGGAGGCCCTGAAGGAGATTCTGGACACCCTGACGGAGCGGGAGGCGGACGTGCTGCGGATGCGCTTTGGTATGCACGACGGCCGGACCCACACCTTAGAAGAGGTGGGACAGCTCTTCGGCGTTACCCGGGAGCGGATTCGCCAGATTGAAAACAAGGCAATCAGGAAGCTGCGCCATCCCAGCCGGGCCAAGAAGATTAAGGATTTCTACTGCTGATTGGGTGAAAAATCCGGTTCCCTGGAGGCAGGGAGCCGGGTTTCCCCGGATTTTTGTGAAAAAACCTGAAAAATTCAAAAAATACCCTTGACAAACGGAAGCCATACGGCTATAATAAGGAAGCTGTTTCGGCGGTATCTTAACGCCGGACCACATGGCGGCATAACTCAGTTGGTAGAGTACCCGGTTCATACCCGGTATGTCATCTGTTCAAGTCAGATTGCCGCTACCAGGCCCGTTGGTCAAGCGGTTAAGACACCGCCCTTTCACGGCGGTAACATGGGTTCGATTCCCGTACGGGTCACCATGAAAAGACTCCCGACACCTTTAGGTGTCGGGAGTCTTTTCATATCTGGCTTACCCGTACGGGAATCGCCGGGGTGCCCCCGGTGTCAATTTCCCACGGTAATCTCCAGCAAATCGTTACTGCCCCTCCAGTGCCCGGTATCGTTACCGGGTGGAAATAGATGCAAAGACCCAAGCCCCCCTTGCCAAAGGGGGGTGGTTTTGCCCATGGCAAAACCGGGGGGATTCCGCAGGCTGGCAGGATTCCACATGGGTTTGTACTTTGGGAAAGTGCCTGCTGTGAATCCCTCAGTCACGGCTAACGCCGTGCCAGCTCCCTTTGACAAGGGAGCCTTTGGCGTGCGTAAAATGGGAGCGTTGCAAAATTTGTTTTTTGCAACGCTCCCATTATTATATGCAAGTCACCCATTGACCAGCAGATAGTGTACCTGTTCCTGCTGGCGGCCCTTCTGGAAGTAAATCCGGGGAACCCGGCGGCTGATGCCGCAGACGAATTCGTAGTGAAAGGATCCAGCCCGTTCCCCGATTTCCTCCATGGTAATCTCCAGGTTTCCGTCCCGGCCTACCAGCACCACCGGGTCATCCACCTGCACCCCGGGGATGTCCGTCACATCCACCATCATCTGGTCCATGCAGATTTTTCCCAGAATCGGGGCCTTTTTCCCCCGAATCAGCACATGAAACCCGTTGGAAAGGCTTCTGCGGTAGCCATCGGCATAGCCGGCAGGAACCGTGGCCACCCGGGTCTGGCGGGTGGTGACGAAGGTGCCGCCGTAGCCAATCCGCCGTCCCGGCTCCAGGGACTTCACGTGGGACACATAGCTGTGCCAGCTGAGAGCCGGGCGAAGGCCCAGGGCGGTGCAGTCCACCTCGCTGCTTGGAGCCATGCCGTACATCACAATGCCCGCCCGCACCATCTCATAGTGGCTGGAGAAGTTGACGATTCCGGCGGAGTTGTCCAGATGGCGGATTTCCACCTGAATGCCCAATTTCCGCAGTTCCCCGTCAAACCAGGCGAATTTCTCCCCCTGCTCCCGGGCGAAGGTGAGATCATCGCAGTCCGCCGTGGCAAAGTGGCTGAACAGCCCCTCCGCCCGGAGGTTGGGAAGCTGGGCAATCTCCCGGCACAGGGCCAGTCCCTCTTCATCTGCCTGCACCCCGATACGGCTCATGCCTGTATCCAGGGCGAAGTGGAAGGGGGCGGTGACATTCTGCTTCTGGGCCTCCTGGGAAAGGGCCAGGGCGTCGGCGTAGGAGAAAATCGCCGGGCGGATGCCCAGGGGGATGGCCTGGGAAAAGGCGGAGGCGGGGGTGTGTCCCAGAATGAGAATGGGCAGCCGGATTCCGGCGTTCCGCAGCTCCAGAGCCTCCTCCATGGAGGACACCCCGAAGAAGCTGCAAAGGGGCTCTACCTGCCGGGCCACCGGCACGGCGCCGTGGCCGTAGGCATCCGCCTTCACCACCGCCATCACCGGCACACCGGCCTGCTTCCGGATGGCTGTCAGGTTGTCCCGGATGGCATCCAAATCAACTTTTACGTATGTATTGGTTTTCAACGAAGCTCATCTCCAAAATGTTCTGCTGTCTGGGCGGTAAAGGCCTCCCAAAGTCCCTGACGCACCAGGGAAACGGCATAGTACATGGTCTCATACCGCAGATAATCCAGGGCGTTTTTGTCCCAGAACCAGCGAATCTGGGCAGGAAAGTCCTCATCGGACTGCCAGAACTGCACTCCGATGGCAAGACCGTCCATAATCTCCAGGGAAAAGCCCACATCGCCCCAGGCAATGGGCGCTGCTCCCAGCTGTTGGGCTGCCCGGGCAAGGGCCTGGGGGTCCTTGTCAAAGGCCTCCGCCATAGGGTCCCGCTCCGCCAGAAGGGTCTGGTGGACATGGCGGCCGAAGCTCTCCATGGACTGCCACACCCCGGAAGGATGCCGGGAATCCTTGCTGTCGCATAAAATATCCAGCAGGGTCAGCACCCGGGAAAAGGTGTTGCCGTCCTGCCAGCACCCATCTTTTTCATATTCCAACGACCCGGTTTTCCGGCAGAGGCGGTGAGGCAGCCCCAAAAAAGTCAGATAGAGGTAATTCCCATCTGCCTGCAAGGAAAACTTTTCTATCAGCCGGTTCTGGTCATAGGTGAGAAACCGGGCCTGTGCCTGTTCCGTTTGCAGACGGTAGTTGTCCTGCGCCACGAAAACCGCCTCCTAAGGGGTAATTGCATCCAATATATCATAAAAATTCCGGTTTTGCAACCGAAAACCGGAGAGAACCGTCTCCAGCCGCAGCTGATGCACCTGGCCGATCTGCCGCAGAAGCCCCGCCAGCTCCAGGCAGCACACCGCAAATTCCTCCTCCTCCCCTGCCTGCCGCCAGGGGTCCAGAGAGGCAAACCGGATGTTGGCATCTGCCAGAAGGCCGTGGTGGGTCAGAAGCCCGAAGCACCGGGAAAAGTCCTCCCACCCGGCCTGGGCCTCCTCCGACAGCCGCACCGCCCGGGAAAAATCCCCGGTCACCGCCTCCCCGGCGGCCTCCGTGAGTGCCTGCTCCAAAGGGGAGATTTTCCGGGACACCCAGGCGCTGAGGAGCAGTCCCCCGATGAGCAGCAGAAGCAAAAGCCCCAGCCCCAGATAAAACCGCCGTCCCATATTCACGCCTCCCGCTTATAGAATATCACATGATCCTGATTGTCCACTGCCAGATACCAGGTGCTTTGGAGGGTTGCCCCCCGGTTTTTCAGCTCCCGCTGTACCCAGGCGGCGTCCTTTCCCGCCGGGGCCAGATTCTCCGAAAGCAAATGACCGTCGCACACGATGGTGTAGGGCAGACCCTGAGGGGCCACAGGAATCCCCGCCTCCTTTGCCGCCGCAGGGCGGAACTGGGGGTAAGGGAACACGGAGAAGTTGCCGTTGGTCTCCAAAATGGCATACTGAACCTGGGTGATGTCCAGAATGTCCTTCAGCCGCAGCTGGCCTGTCAGCTCGTCCAGAGAAATCCGGGTTTTCTGAAGATTTTTCTGGAGCACCCTGCCATTTTCAATGAGAATCACCGGCTTTCCGCAGAAAATCCGCCGCAGCCCCACGCTTTTCACCGTGGCGGCGGACAGAATCAGCTCCATGGCAAGGACTGTGACAATGGGAATCACCCCGGTATACACCGGCACGGAAAAGTCCTGCATGGGGATGGTCACCAGGTTTGCCGAGAGCATGGTCACCACAAACTCCGCCGGCTCCATCTGCCCCACCTGCCGCTTGCCCATGAGCCGGATGACCCCCACCAATAGCAGATACAGCACCAGGGTCCGGAGAAAAAACACAATCATAATCCCGCCTCCCGGCTTATTTTCTCCGAAACCCAAAAAATTATCCGGGCCGCCCCCGGTATCGGCGGCTTGCCGCCGAACTTATTCACTATTCGCTCTTCACTATTCTCTAAATCCGCCCGGTATCGTTACCGCGGTGGTAGTGGATGCACAGACCAACGCCCCCCTGGCCATTGTGGGGGTGGTTTTGCCTCTGGCAAAACCGGGGGGATTCCGCAGGCTTGCAGGTTTCCACATAGGTTTGTACTTTTGGGAAAGTGCCTGCTGTGGAATCCCTCAGTCACGGCTTACGCCGTGCCAGCTCCCTTTAACAAGGGAGCCTTTTTTATCCGGTATCGTTCTATGGTGCGATGCCGGGCTTTTTCGTGCTTTCAATCGACAGCGTGGGAAAGAAACACTCCCAAATACCACAACCCAAAACGGGGGCAGAGGCTGAAACCCACCACCCGAGCCAAAGCGAAGGGTCAATCCCGGATGGTTCCACCCGGGGGATTCTTAAGGGGGGGATAATTCGAGCGGGAGCGAGTTATCCCCCCCTTGAGCCGGACAAGTTTCCTTACTTTCTTGCCGGAGCAAGAAAGTAAGGCCCCGCTGGCAAGCGCCCGGAGTGCCTCCGGTGTCAATTTCGCTGGGTAGCTGATGCAGGTCGTCACTGCCCTGACCTGCCCGGTGTCGTTACTGCGGTGGAAGTTGGAGTGTCGATAACCTCTATCAAGTACCACCCCCAAAGCAAACCGGAACTGCACCGCCCGCTGGCTCCCTCAGTCACGCCTCCGGCGTGCCAGCTCCCTCCCGGAGGGAGCTATGGGGCTTGTGCCTTGCCACATTGGACTTTTTGCGAATGAGAAGTGCCAACTGTGAATCCCTCAGGCAAAAATCAAAGATTTTTGCCAGCTCCCTTTAACAAGGGAGCCTTTTTGCGCCTGGTATCGGCACTGCCTCAAATCCAAAAACCCTGGAAAGCAGAGGCTTTCCAGGGGATTTTCTTATTTTAGAAGGGAGTTTCCGACCAAAACAGGGCTTGATTTCCCAAAGCAAGCCGGGCTTTTCCTTCTTCCGGGGATGATTTTACCACCCTTTCCGGGGATGTTGCTACTGTTTCAGAGAGGTTAAAATGCCAAGAAGCTGGGCTTCCATTTGGGCTGCGGCCTCATCACCGCCGTAAAGGGTGAAATGAACTCCATTGGCTTTCCAATCGCCGGTGCCCAGGTTGGAGATTTCCACACCGCTGTCCTGGTACAGATTCCACCAGGGAGCCTGGTTGTTCTGTTTCAGCGAAAACACAGAGAGGCGGCACCGATACTGCTCCAAAATCCCCATGATTTCCTCATAGGCCGGGGTGTCGGGCTGCACTGTCCAATGCTGTTCGCCCATCTCCGGCAAGGAGCTGTCCTCCGTATAAGTCCGGGTGGTGATATAAAAGGTGACGGCTTCTCCCGGGCGCAGGAAGTCACGGAATCTTCTGGGCCAAAACAGGGTCGCCAGCAAAACTGCCAGCAGTCCCAAAGCCAGCCAGCGGATTCCACCCTTGGATCGTTTCATCCCCACACCTCCAACATAGAATCGGAAAGTTATCCTCCGGGTATCATCCTACCACACCGGATTGGGGAAAAACCAGCAAGAACCGGAAAAGACTTTGTAAAATGTGGGTAAGGTGCTGCCTCTTGACAAAATTCTCCCTTTGGATATAATAAAGAGCGGATCGCATAACAAATCCATCTTCGGGGTGCCGGTGGAACCGGCTGAGATTGGGATATTTTCCCTGACCCGTGAACCTGATACGGTTTGTACCGTCGTAGGAAAAGATGCACATACAGCTTTTTTGTGTCGCATTGCACCTTAGGACGGGTTTGCAATGCGATACTTTTCTATTTACGGAGGTTTCCTATGAAAACCAAAACCAAAATGCTCACGGAAAGCGCGCTGCTCATCGCCATGGCCATCGTCCTGGAGCTGGCAGCCAAAATGTTCATCCCCGAGATGCCCTTCGGCGGCCAGGTCACTCTGGTGAGCATGCTCCCCATCGTGCTGATTTCCTACCGCCACGGCGTGAAGTGGGGATTGCTCTCCGGCGTGGTGTATGCCGCTCTGGAAATGGTCATCGGCGCCAAGACCGTTGCCGCCGCCTTCCAGCCGGATTACTTCGGCACCGGCGTGCTGATTGCCAACGCCCTTTTGATGTGCCTGCTGGACTATGTGCTGGCCTTTACCGTCCTGGGTATTGGCGGCTGCTTCCGCAATAAGATCCAGAACCCCGGCCTTTCCCTGTGCCTGGGCAGCATTGTGGCCCTGGGCTGCCGGTATCTGTGCCACATCCTCTCCGGCTACATCCTCTACGGCAGCTATGCCGAGTGGTTCTTTACCCAGGAAGGCTTCCCGGCCTGGGGTGCAAACCTGGTGGCAAGCCTCAACCCCCAGCTGCTGGCCCTTGCTTACTCTGTGGTGTATAACGGCATGTATATGATTCCCGAAATCGTCTTTACCGCCGTGGCCGCCCTGCTCCTGAGCAAAGTCCCCGGCATTGTGAAGAAGGTATAAAAAATCTTCCCCGCTGCTTTCGCAGCGGGGATTTTTCTGTCACCGGAGGCCGTAGTGGGAGAGGACATAGTCCATGTCCTTGTCACCCCGGCCGGAGAGGTTGATGAGGATGGAGCCTCTGCCCATTTCCTTTGCCAGCTTCATGGCGTAGGCCACGGCGTGGGCGCTTTCGATGGCGGGGATGATGCCCTCCATCCGGGAGAGGGTGAAGAAGGCGTCGATGGTCTCCTCGTCTCCGATTACATCGTATTGGACCCGGCCCAGATCCCGGAGGAAGGCGTGCTCCGGGCCGGAGGAGGGGTAGTCCAGGCCGCTGGCTACCGAGTACACCGGGGCGGGGCCGCCCTTTTCGTCTTTGAGCATGATGCTGTTGAAGCCGTGCATGACCCCTTCCGTGCCGTAGGTCAGGCTGGCGGCGTGGTCTCCCAGAGCCGGGCCTCTGCCCAGAGGCTCCACGCCGTAAATCTTCACCGGGTCGTTCAGGAACCCGGCGAACATGCCCATGGAGTTGGAGCCGCCGCCTACACAGGCCACCACAGCGTCGGGAAGCTCCCCGGTCATCTCCACAAACTGTTCCCGGGCCTCAATGCCCACAACGGCCTGGAAGTCCCTCACCATCAGGGGGAAGGGGTGGGGCCCCACCACGGAGCCGATGCAGTAGATGCAGTTCCGGTAATCCGCGGCATAGGCGGCAAAGGCCGCATCCACCGCCTCTTTCAGGGTGGCAAGGCCTTCCGTTACGGGAATCACGTTGGCTCCCAGAATCTTCATTCTTGCCACGTTGGGAGCCTGCTTCTCAATGTCCACCTGGCCCATATAAATGTCACATTCCAGACCAAAATAGGCGGCGGCAGTGGCCAGAGCCACGCCGTGCTGTCCGGCACCGGTTTCGGCGATGACCTTTTTCTTTCCCATGTACTTGGCAAGGAGGGCTTCCCCCATGCAGTGGTTCAGCTTATGGGCGCCGGTGTGGTTCAAATCCTCCCGCTTGGCGTAAAGCTGGACGTTCCCCAAAGAGGCGGAGAGGCGCTCCAAGTGGGAGATGGGGGTGGGTCTGCCCTGAAATTCCTTCCGAATCCGCCGCAGCTCCGCAATAAACTTCCGGGACTTGCAGATGGTGTAGTAGGCATCCGCAATCTCCTCCATGGCGGCCTTCAGCTCCGGGGATACATAGATGCCGCCGTAGGGGCCGAAGTAGCCCTTTTCGTCCGGGTAGTCCTTGAGATAGGTGTCAAAATTTGTGCCGTTGAAATTCATAGTGAGCCCTCCGTTTTTTCATAAAGTCTTGCCAAAAAACGCAAATCGTCCTTGACAAGCAGTTTGTCAAGGACGAATAAATAGACTTTATCCGCGGTGCCACCTTGTATTCACGGCTGGGCCGTGCCCTTATGGGATACCAGCATATCCCCGGCAGATAACGCCTGCCCTGCGTTGCAGAATACTTGGCCCGAAGGCCTTTGACTGCACCCTCAGCGGTCCATTTGACAGGGGTTTCCTGCCCGGATTCCAGCACCCCGGGCTCTCTGGGAGGGCTTGCCTGCCGTTATCTCCGCCTCATCGGTTTGTTGGGGTAAGGATACCACGGTTTTATGCCGTTGTCAAGCAAAATTTGTATTTTCCGGAGCGGACGGAAGTTTGTGGAGGAAATACAGGGCGTACACCGTCTCCACCTTGGCCCGGGTCTTCCAGTACAGCAGGAAGGTGCCTGCCAGATACACCCCGTAGCACACCAAAGAAAGGACGGTCTGGGACTCCGGCAGGGCAAAGGCCGGCAGGAGCATGAGAAGATTCAGCACAAGGCTGGCCCCATAGAACCACCAGAAGGAAAGATCCAGCCGGAGCAGCTCCAGCACATGCCCCCGAAGAAGCTGGCGGCTCAGTCCCAGAGCCATGAGGGCGCTGTTGGTGGTGCCGGAGAGAATCAGGTAATCTGCCAGCCGGCAGCGGTACATCACCGCCACAAACAGCACGCACAGAAGAATCCCCATAAGCACAAAAAGAGGAAGGGTTGCCTCAAACAGCTGGGCGGTGGGCACCCCGCTGAGGGCCGTCAGAGGGTCCTCAGCAGACATAAGGGGCGTGAGAAGCTCCATGAGATTCCGGGACAGGGGCGTAAGGACGAACAAAAAGCTTGCCGCATAGCCGGAGACCATCAAAAGGGGCAGAAGAAGAATCCCCTTGAGAAGGTACAGCCGAAGCAACGGGCCCCACCGGTGCAGACCCTGGGAAAGCTGCCGGGGCTGGGCGCTTTGTCCTCTGGCCCACAAGATGGCGCAGAACACCAGCCCTGCCTGCCAGAAGGGCAGAATCAGGGTGTTTGCCAGGGACAGAAGGGTTTGCAGGGTCTCCCAGAAGGCGGAAGCCCCCAGATTGGAAAGTCCCCCTTCCGGGGAGGGGAGGGAAAGCAGAAATTGCAGCCCCGTGAGAATCAGGGCGGCGGCCGCAATCACCCCGGTGTGGATGGCGGTGATTTTGCCGGGGGCAGGCTGGGGGGCCTCCAGGGCCTTCCGTGCCTCCTGCTTTATCTGGGAAAAGGATTGCATAGATATTCTCCTTAAATGTTATACTTACCTTATTTATAATCCCAATGAGGGAAAATAGCAAATAAAATTTTTGTGACCGGTGGAAAATTTCCCGGGGGCGTGGTACAATGGGGGTAAATGAGAATTACCGGGGGGTGTGGATATGAGCCTGGGAGAACGGCTGCGGCAGGCACGGCTGGAGGCGGGGCTGTCCCAGCGGCAGCTGTGCGGGGAGCGGATTACCCGGAATATGCTCTCCCAGCTGGAAAGCGGCGCCGCCAGCCCCTCTGTAGCCACCCTTTCCTACCTTGCCGCCCGGCTGGGAAAGCCGGTGGGGTACTTCCTGGAGGAGGAGATCCCCTCTACAAACCAGCAGGTGATGGAAAAAGCCCGGAAGGGGTCCGGCTGGGAGGTGCTGGAAGTCCTGAAGGAATATGCGGCTCCGGATGCCGTGTTTGACCGGGAGCGGTGGCTGCTGGAGGCCCTTGCCTGCCTGGAGCTGGCGGAGAGGGCCCTGAAAGAGGAGAAGCGGCCTCTGGCCTGGAGCCTTCTGGAGCAGGCGGCCTCCGCCGGAGCCAAAACCCCCTACTACACCCCTCAGCTGGAGCGGCACCGCCTTTGCTTGGGCTGCCGGGTGCGGCCGGAGAAGGCGGGGGAGCTTACTGCCGGGCTGGAGCCTCCGGAGGAGCTGCTGCCCCTGGCCCGGGCGGCTTTGGAGGCCGGTGAGCCGGAGCGGTGCGGAACACTCTTAGATGCCTTCCCCCAGGATACCCCTTTGTGGCACCTGCTCCGGGGAGAAGCCCACTATGCCCTGGGAGAATATCAAAAGGCCGCCCCCCACTACCACCGGGCGGAGGAGGCTTACCCCAACCGGGTGTATTCCCGGCTGGAGGTCTGCTACCGGGAGCAGGAGGATTACAAAATGGCCTACCAGTATGCCTGCCGTCAGAGAAAGTAAAGGATGCCGCTGCAAAATGAGAGATTTGCAGCGGCACCTTTTTTGCCGAACCCCAAAGGCTCCCTTGCCAAAGGGAGCTGGCACGGCCGGGGAGCCCCCGGTGGCCTTCGCCGTGACTGAGGGATTCACGGCAGGCACTTTTTCAAAGTACAAACCTGTGTGGAAACCTGCAAGCCTGCGGAATCCCCCCGCCTCGGCGGTGCCGAGGCACCCCCACAATGGCCAGGGGGGCTTCGTCGCTGCACCCCAAAGGCTCCCTTGCCAAAGGGAGCTGGCACGGCGCAGCCGTGACTGAGGGATTCACAGTTGGCACTCCACCAAAGTACAAACCCGTGTGGAAAGGGGAAGGTTTTTAGTGAATAGTGAAGAGGGAATAGGTAAGAAGTTCCGCAGGCTTTGCCTGCGGAATCCCCCCGCCTCGGCGTTGCCGAGGCACCCCCCTTTGGCAAGGGGGGCTTTGGGCAGGCCGCCGATACCGGGTGGGTCAGGGAAGTAACGAGTAGTAGAAAGCTGCCGTGCGAAATTGGCTGCGGCCACTGGCCACAGAGGGAATAGGTAAGAAGTTCCCCAGGCTTTGCCTGGGGAGTGCACCGCCTCTTGACGGCGGAGGGGAAATATAGTATGATTGACGCAAACAAATGGTCGAAAGGGGTGGGGGCTATGAGCGGCGATCCATGGAAGAATGCAGCCCAGTGGTTTTTTGAAAGCATCTTCCGGGAGGAGCCTTTGCGCCCCCGGCCCCAGACTCCCAGGGAGAAGCTGCCGCCCCTGCTGGAGGCCGCCCGCTCTCTGGAGAATGCCCCGGGAAAGCCCTGGCAGTCCCGGGAGGCGGTGTTTCTCAAGCAGGCAAGGCTTCTGGAAAATTATGAGGACGCGTACGCTTTTTCCGGCACTGTGGTCTACTATTATCCCACCTACCAGTCCTTGTCTGACCGGGAGCTGCGGGGGTACTTTGCCTGGCGTACCCGGCTTCGCCGGGGGCAGGTGGAGAAAACCTGCCACACCTTTGCCTTTCTTTATATCTATGAATTGCTTCACTGTGTAGGCGTTTCTGACCCGGAGGCGGGGTATGCGGCACTCCTGCGCTTCCGCCGGGACTATGTTCCCCTGGACGCTTTCGTCCTCCCTTACCTGGAGGACTGGATGCGGGACTTTGTGGTGTATTATGAGCTGTCCCCGGCGCTGCTGGAGGATACCCCGAGGGTTCGGCGGGACAAAGCCATTACCCGGCTGGAAAAGGCGGAAACCCTTTCCCCGGAGGCGGTGATGGAGGCGGTGGAGGCTCTGGCCCCCGGCTGGATCTCCCGCTCCCGGTTCTGCCGGGACAACCGGGAAGCTTACGGGCGGGTGCTGGCAGGGCTGCTGCAGGGCATGGCCCGGCACTATGCAGGGCGCACCCAGAAGCCCCTGGGGGAGCAGCTTTTCGGCAGGCTCCAATGGGAGCCGGTGCGGCTCTTTGGAAGCGCCGTGTTCGCCAACCCCCGGAAAACCCGGGATTTGGAATGCAGCGTGGATGAGCGGTTCCGGTATCGCTGCGAAAACGGCCTGTGGAGCCTTCTGCGCCACCCCAGGATAGAGGGGGGAATCCGCCAGCTGGAGCGGCTGGAAAAGTCCGTGGACGGCTGCCTCCGGGAGGCCCTGGGGGACAAGCACCCCATCAAATACGACCCCCTTCCCAAATGGCAGACGAAAATCCTTCAGGAGGAAATAAAAAAGCTTCTGGATGAGAAGGAAGCGGCACAAAAGGCGAAAATCACCATTGACTATTCCCAGCTGGACCGGATTCGCCGGGAGGCGGCCCTCACCCGGGACAAGCTGACGGTGGAGGAGGAGATGGAAGAACTGCCGGAAGCCCCGGCAGTCCCGGAGGTTCCGGAAACCCCCGACACCCCATTGAGCCCTCCTGAGTACCGGCTGCTGCAGAGCCTTCTGTATGACCGCCCCACGGACTGGGTGCGGGCGGAGGGGTATCTAATGTCGGTGCTGGTGGACGGCATCAACGAAAAGCTCTACGACACCTTCTGCGACACGGTGGTAGAGGATACCCCGGCAGTAATCCAGGATTATATTGACGATTTGAAAGAGATGGTAGCCCCATGAAAATTCCAAAACGCATTGCAAATACCCTGATCAACGCCCTGAAAGGCGGCGTGGTGCCAAGAATTGGCCTACCCTATGTGACTGTGGGAAGGAGCGCCGAGATTGACGCCCTTTTGCACGATGTGGACATGATTGCGGAGGGCGGCGCCTCCTTCCGGTTCATCACCGGCAAGTACGGAAGCGGCAAGAGCTTCCTCCTGCAAACCATCCGCAATTATGTGATGGCGAAGAACTTTGTGGTGGTGGACGCCGACCTCTCCCCGGAGCGGCGGCTCCAGGGCACCCGGGGTCAGGGCCTTGCCACCTACAAGGAGCTCATCCGGAATATGTCCACCAAGACCAAGCCGGAAGGCGGGGCGCTGAGCCTGATACTGGACCGGTGGATTGGAAGCGTCCAGCAGTCGGTGCTGGAAAAGTCCGGCCTGTCCCTTACCGACCCGGCGCTGGCACCTCTGGTGGAGAAGGAGATTGCCGCTGTGGTCTATGCCCTCAACGAGATGGTTCACGGCTTCGACTTTGCCCGGCTTCTTACCCTTTACTACCGGGCCTATGTCCAGGGGGACGAGGAGACCAAGGCAAAGGTGCTTAAGTGGTTCCGGGGAGAGTACCCCACCAAGACCGAGGCCAAGCAGGAGCTGGGGGTGAACATCGTCATCACCGATGATGATTGGTATGAATACCTGAAACTTTTTGCCGCCTTTTTGAACCGGGCGGGGTATGCCGGCATGCTGGTGCTCATTGACGAGCTGGTGAACATCTACAAGATTCCCAACGCCATCACCCGGCAGTATAACTATGAGAAGATTCTCACCATGTATAACGATGCCATGCAGGGGAAGGCTCAGCACATCGGCTTCATCCTCTGCGGTACGCCTCAGTGTATGGAGGACCCCCGGCGGGGCGTTTACAGCTATGAGGCCCTCCGCTCCCGGCTGGCGGAGGGGCATTTTTCCGGGGAGCACAAGGATTTATTGTCCCCGGTGATTCGCCTCCAGCCTCTGACCTATGAGGAGATGCTGGTGCTGGTGGAAAAGCTGGCGGACATCCACGCCCAGCTGTATGACTACCCCCAGATTGTCACCCAGCAGGACATGGCTGACTTCATCGCCATCGAGTTCTCCCGAATCGGCGCCGACACCCACATAACCCCCCGGGAGGTCATCCGGGACTTTATTGAGGTGCTGGACATTGTGTATCAGAATCCGAAGGTAAAGGTGGCGGAGCTCCTGGGCAGCGACCGCTTCACCTATGCCCAGAACCCCGTCCTCTCGGAAGAAACCGGGGAACAATTCGCAGAGTTCACCCTATAAGCACCGCCCCAAAGCCCCCCTTGCCAAAGGGGGGGTGCCTCGGCAACGCCGAGGCGGGGGGATAAAAGGCTGACAGGTTTCCACATGGGTTTGTTCTTAGATAAAGTGCCTGCTGTGAATCCCTCAGTCACGGCTCCGCCGTGCCAGCTCCCTTTAGCAAGGGAGCCTTGCGGCGTGCCGCCACTGTCATTTTCGCACCGGGCCGATCTGTAATCGTTACTTCCCTGACCCGCCCGGTATCGTTACCGGGTGGAAATAGATGCACAGCCCAAAGCCCCCCTGGCCATTGTGGGGGTGGTTTGGCGAAGCCAAACCGGGGGGATTCTACGGGCTGGCAGGTTTCCACATGGGTTTGTTCTTAGATAAAGTGCCTGCTGTGAATCCCTCAGGCAAAAATCAAAGATTTTTGCCAGCTCCCTTTAGCAAGGGAGCCTTGCGGCGTGCCGCCGCTGTCATTTTCGCACTGGGCTGGTCTGTAATCGTTACTTCCCTGACCCGCCCGGTATCGGCGGCCAGTGGCCGCTGACAATTTCGCACGATAATCTTCAGCAAATCGTTACTGCCCCTCCAGTGCCCGGTATCGTTACTTTGCAGAAGGTTTCGTATATACCTCCCTCCGGTCGGGAGCTATGGGTGCGGTATCGATACCGGGCGGGGCAGGGAAGTAACGATTCGCTGAAAGCTACCGTGCGCATTGTCAGCGGCGACTCGCCGCAGCTCCCGACCGTCGGGAGCTATGGGTGCGTACCGCTTCACATTGGGTTGAGCTTTTGAGAAAGTGCCTGCTGGGAATCCCCCCGATTTGGCTTCGCCAAACCACCCCCCTTTGGCAAGGGGGGCTTTGACTCTAACCATAGAAAAAGGAGGAAAAAATGGCTGTTTTTGACCTGTATGCCCCTTTTGTTCAGGATTATATCTACCGCCACAACTGGCAGAACCTCCGGGCCATTCAGGTGGCGGCGGCGGAGGCCATCTTTCACACGGAGGAAAATGTCCTCCTTACCGCCTCCACCGCCTCCGGGAAAACCGAGGCGGCCTTTTTCCCTATTTTGTCACAGCTCTACCAGAATCCCCCCACATCCGTGGGCTGTATCTACATTGGGCCTTTGAAAGCGCTGATTAACGACCAGTTTTCCCGGCTGACGGAGCTTTGCCAGGAGGGGAACATCCCGGTGTGGCACTGGCACGGGGATGTGGCCCAGAGCCACAAGGCAAAGCTCATGAAGCACCCCTCGGGGATTTTGCAGATTACCCCCGAATCTCTGGAGGCCTTGCTCCTGCACAAGCACGCCGCCATCCCCAGGCTCTTTGGGGATCTGCGGTTCGTGGTGATTGACGAGGTGCACTCCCTTCTGCGGGGAGACCGGGGAGGGCAGACCCTGTGCCTCATCCAGCGGCTGAGCCGTCTGGCGGGGGTGAACCCCCGGCGGATTGGCCTCAGCGCCACGGTAGGCGACCCGGAGGGCACCGGGGCTTTTCTGGCTCTGGGCACCGGGCGGCAGACCCTCATTCCCAAAATCCAGGCCCCGGGCAGTTCCTGGCGGCTGAGCATGGAGCATTTCTTCGTGAAGGATGTCCAGGCCGCGGAAGGGAAGGACATCCCCGACGCTCTGCCGGTTTTGGAGGAAAAGACCGACACCGCCCCCCAGAACGCCGACCCGGGGCTGGGGTACATCTACGAGCACACCCGGGGGAAGAAGTGTTTGCTCTTCGTCAACTCCCGGGAGGAGTGCGAAACCGTCACCACCACCTTGCGGCAGTACTGCGAGATGAATCACGAGGCGGATCGGTTCCTCATCCACCACGGCAACCTCTCCGCCTCCTACCGGGAGACCGCCGAGGCTATGATGAAGGACGATTCCCAGTACCTGACCACCGTTACCACCGCCACTTTGGAGCTGGGCATCGACATTGGACGGCTGGAACGGGCCTTCCAGATTGACGCTCCCTGGACGGTCTCCTCCTTTTTACAGCGGATGGGCAGAACCGGGCGGCGGGATGCCCCGGCGGAAATGTGGTTTGTCATCCGGGAGGACGAGCCGGAGGTACGGGCCATGCTCCCCTCCACCATCCCCTGGAAGCTGCTGCAAGGCATTGCCCTGGTTCAGCTGTACTTGGAGGAGCGGTGGTGCGAGCCGCCCCGGCTGAACCGGCTGCCATACAGCCTTCTGTACCATCAGACCATGTCCACCCTGGCCTCCTGCGGGGAGCTGTCCCCGGCGGCTTTGGCTGACCGGGTGCTGACCCTGCCATATTTTCACCGGGTAAGCCAGGGGGATTACAAGGTGCTTTTGCGCCACCTGCTGGCCACCGACCATATCCAGCAGACGGAGCAGGGAGGCCTCATTGTGGGGCTGGCAGGAGAGCGGGTGGTCAATTCTTTCAAATTTTACGGCGTGTTTGTGGAAAGCGAGGAGTACACCGTCCATTGCGAGTCCCAGGAGCTGGGCACAGTCGTCCAGCCCCCTCCCGTGGGGGAGAAGGTGGCCATCGCCGGCCATGTGTGGGAGGTGCTGGATGTGGACCACAAGCGGCATCTGGTGTACTGCCGGCAGGTGAAGGGCCGGATTCCTGCCTACTTTGGAGAGTGCCCCGGGGATTTGCACACCCGGGTGCTAAGAAGAATGCGGCAGGTTCTTCAGGAGGACACCCGGTATCCCTACCTGATGAAAAACGCCGTGGCAAGGCTAAGCCAAGCCCGGTACACCGCCGCCCAGTCAGGAACCACGGACAGCCCCATGATTTCCCTGGGGGGACGGATGTGGTGTCTCCTTCCATGGGTGGGCACCTATGCTTTTTTGGCCATGGAGCGGTTTCTCAAAATCAAGTGCGGAAACCGTCTGGGGCTTAAAAACTTCGACTCCGCCCGGCCCTACTATATGCAGTTTACCATGAGCGTGTCTTTGGAGGAGTTCTACCGGATTGTTGCCGAGGAGGCCGCCAAGCCCATAGACCCTCTGGAGCTGGTATACCCCAAGGAACTGCCGGTGTTTGACAAGTACGATGAGTATTTGCCGGAGGAGCTGGTGCGAAAGGGCTTTGCCCTGGGGGTGCTGGACGTGGAGGAGATGCTGTCCACCATCCGGGGCTGGGGATAAAAAGCCAATTCCAAGGATAGAGGTGGTACCTCTCCGGCGGTATGAAGAACCTGCGGCAAGTACCGACCCGGAAGCAAACCGTCAGCTTACTGCCCGCTTGCTCCCTCAGTCACCTGCGGTGACAGCTCCCTCCGGTCGGGAGCTATGGGTGCATACCACTTCACATTGGACTTTCGCAATTCGATGGTGCCTTCTGTGGAATCCCTCAGTCAAAAATCAAAGATTTTTGCCAGCTCCCTTTCACAAGGGAGCCTTGGGTGCAGTGCCGATACCGGGTGGGGCAGGGAAGTAACGATACGCTGAAAGCCACCGTGCGCATTGACAGCGGCGGCACGCCGCAATACCTCCCTCCGGGAGGGAGGTGGCTTGGGGCGCAGCCCCAAGACGGAGGGAGCCATCGGGCGCATAGCCAATTTCAAGGATAGGGGTGGTACTTCCCCAGAGGTGTCAGGGTTCCTGTGCCGATGGGATGAAAGTACCCGGTAAAATCGGTATAGGGTATTGATACCTATGAGCAAGTACCGACCCAAAAGCAAACCGTCAGCTTACTGCCCGCTTGCTCCCTCAGTCACGGCGAAGGCCACCGGGGGCTCCCCGGCCGTGCCAGCTCCCTCCGGTCGGGAGCTATGGGCGGGTGCGTTTTCTGGGAAAATTTGCTTTTTGGAAAATACCTATGTTTTAGATGGAAATGGAAAAGGCGAGGAAGAACCCGAAAATTTGGGACGCTTCCTCGCTTTTTCTTTCATTTTGGAACTTCTATTTCGCCTCAGACCCTCCTGTCATTTTTTCTTGCTTGACCTTGTGGTCGATGATGTGGCGGGAGGCCAGCTCCCGGCGGATTTCCTCCGGGGTGATGCCGGCTTCCGCCATCAGCACCAGGGTGTGGTACATCAGGTCTGCAATCTCGTAGATGGTCTCCCCTTTGTCCCGGGCCTTTCCGGCGATAATCACCTCGGTACATTCCTCCCCGATTTTTTTCAGAATCTTGTCAAGACCCTTCCGGAAGAGATAGGTGGTGTAGGAGCCCTCCGGCAAAGCTACCTTCCGCTGTTGGAGCAATGCATAAAGGCTGTCTGTGGAAAAAGGCGGGTTTTCTGGTTCTGCCAGGGGATTTGTAAAGCAGGAGTGGGTGCCTAAGTGGCAGGCTGGGCCCTGGGGGGTGACCTCCACCACCAAGGCATCTTTGTCACAGTCGGTGGTGATGGACTGGATGTCCTGATAGTTGCCGCTGGTCTCTCCCTTGCGCCACAGGCAGTTTCGGGAGCGGCTGAAAAAGCAGGTGCGCTTTTCTGCCAGGGAGATTGCCAGGCTCTCCCGGCTCATGTAGGCCAGGGTCAGCACATCCTTGGTGGCGCTGTCCACCACAATGGCAGGAATCAGACCCTTTTCGTCGAATTTCAGTTCTTCCGGTTTTACCATGGCATTTACCTCACCAAAATATGATTTTCCGCCAAAAGGCGTTTAAGCTCCGGGATCTCCACCTGTCCGTAGTGAAACACCGAGGCGGCAAGTCCTGCATCCACCTGGGGAGCCGCCTCAAACAGCCGGAGAAAGTCCTCTGCACACCCGGCTCCCCCGGAAGCAATCACCGGCAGGGAGGTCACTTGACACACGGCCTCCAGAAGGGGCAGGTCAAAGCCCTGCTTTACCCCGTCGGTGTCCATGGAGTTGACCACAATCTCCCCGGCCCCCAGGGCTTCCCCCTGGGCAATCCAGGTAAGGGCGTCCAGCCCTGTATCCTCCCGGCCGCCCTTGGCAAAGACCCGGTACTGACCCCCTACTTTTTTCACATCCACCGACAGCACCACGCATTGACTGCCGTACCGCTGGGCCGCCCGGGAGATAAGCTCCGGGTCGAGGACAGCGGCGGAGTTGACGCTTACCTTGTCCGCCCCGGCCTTCAGCACCCGGTCAAAGTCCTCCAAAGAGGCAATGCCGCCTCCTACGGTGAGGGGAATGAAAATCCGGGAGGCAACCTCCTGCAAAATGTCCGTGAACAGCCGCCGCCCCTCGCTGGAGGCGGTGATGTCGTAGAACACCAGCTCATCCGCCCCGGACTGGGAGTAAAACTGCCCCAAATCCACCGGGGAGGCAACGTCCTGAAGGTTCCGGAAGTTCTGCCCCTTCACCACCCGGCCGTCCCGCACATCCAGGCAGGGGATAATCCGCTTGGTAATCATCTTCCCACCTCCAGTGCTTCTTTCAAATTTATGGCCCCGGAGTAGTAGGCTTTGCCCACAATGGCACCGGAGAGGCCCAGCTCCTTCAAAGCGGCAATGTCTAATAAGGTGCTGACGCCCCCGGAGGCGATGAGGTCTCCGGAAAAGCTCTGGGCCAGCCGGGCGTACAGCGCCCGGTTGGTGCCGGACATGGCACCGTCCTTGGAAATGTCCGTGCAAATCAGGGTTTTGACCCCCAAATCCTCCATCTGCCGAAGAAACGCTTCCCCGGAAATGGGGGTTTTTTCCTGCCAGCCCCGGATCGCCACGAAGCCCTCCCGCAAATCCATCCCCAGGGCGATTTTCTCCCGGAAGGCGTGCAGGGCTTCCCGGAGAAATGCCCGGTCTGTGACGGCGGCGGTGCCCAGAATCACCCGGTCAGCACCCGCTTCCAGGCAGGTTTCCAAAGAAGCCATGGAGCGGATGCCGCCCCCTATCTGGGTAAAGCCTCCGAAGGCTTTTATCAGCCTTTGCATCAGAGGAAGGTTCTGGGGGCTTCCGGCTTTGGCTCCTTCCAGGTCTACCAGGTGCATATGGGTGGCGCCCGCCGCCCGGAAGGCCTCTGCCAACGCCTCCGGATGGGGGCTGTAGACGGTCATCTGATTGTAGTCCCCCCGGAACAGCCGCACTGCTTTTCCGTCGTATAAATCAATGGCAGGATAAAGAATCACAGACCATCTTCCTTTCTGTCAGTCTTCCGAAGCTGCTGAGAATCCGCAGCCCGGCGGGGCCGCTTTTTTCCGGGTGGAACTGGCAGCCGAAGAGATTGTCCTGCTCCACCGCCGCCGTGATGGGGATTCCATAGTCCGTGGTGGCGGCAAGAGCGGCGCCGCAGCCCTGGGCAAAGTAGGAGTGGACGAAGTAGACAAAATCCCCTTCTTTGGACTGAGCCAGCAGTCGGCTGTCCTGCTTCTCCAGATGGAGCCGGTTCCAGCCCATGTGGGGGGTCTTCAGCCCCTGGGGAAGCCTGCCTTCCATGGGAACCACCTGTCCGGGGAGCAAATTCAGCCCCGGGTGGCGGCCAAATTCCAGACTTTCGGCAAACAGCAGCTGCATCCCAAGACAAATCCCCAGCAGGGGCACCCCGGCTTTGGCCTGCTCCGTTACAATCTGGTCAAGGCCGGAAGCTTTCAGCTTTTCCATGGCTCCTGCAAAGGCTCCCACCCCAGGCAAAATGAGAGAATCGGCCTTTTGCAGGGTCTCCGGCTCCCGGGATACGGTAACCTCTACTTCCAGGGAACGGAGGGCACAGGTGAGGGAAAAGAGGTTTCCCACGCCGTAATCCACAATCCCAATCATTCCAGCACCCCCTTGGTAGATGGGATTCTATCCCCCTGAATGGTCAAAGCTGCGGAAAGAGACCGGGCCAGGGACTTGAAGGCTCCTTCTGCAATGTGGTGGGAATTTTCCCCGGCAAGCTGCTGAATGTGCAAGGAAATGGGAAAATTCCGCACAAAGGCCAGGAAAAATTCCTGAATTAACTGGGTATCGAAGCTGCCGATTTTCTCCGTGGGGAAGGTAAGACCATTGCACAGGCAGCTTCTGCCGCTTACGTCCACGGCGGTGAGAATCAGGGCTTCGTCCATGGGAAGGATACAGCTTCCGTACCGGGCAATGCCCCGCTTGTCCCCCACCCCCTGGGAAAAGGCCTTCCCCAGGCAGATGCCCACGTCCTCCACCGTGTGGTGGTCGTCCACCCAGGTGTCCCCCTGGCAGCTTAGCTCCAGGTCAAAGCCTCCGTGGGCGGCAAAGAGGGTGAGCATATGGTCCAAAAAGCCGCAGCCGGTCTGAATCTCCCGTTTTCCTGTCCCTTCCAGGGTCAGGGTAAGGGAGATCTTCGTCTCTGCGGTGTTTCGTTCAATCCGGGCTGTTCTCATGGCAAATCTCCTCCAATGCGGCGATCAGCTGCTCCATTTGTTCATCGGTGCCCATGGTGATGCGAACATATTCCCCGATTCTCTCCTGGGGGAAGTGGCGCACCAGAATGGCTTTTTCTTTCAGGCTCTGATAAAGATTTTCCCCGGAAATGCCGGGGCGGCGGGCAAAGAGGAAATTCCCTAAGCTGGGAAGGACAAGAAATCCCAGACCTTTCAGGGCATTTTCCGTATTTTTCCGGGTTTTTTGAATCTTTTGGGAGATTTCCCGGTAGTAGGCTTCTTCTGCCACCGTGGCCTCTCCCAGGGCCAGGGTCAGGCGGTTGATAGCATAGGGGTTGGTGGAAAATTTCAGCCGTTCTAAATCAGAGATGACCGCAGGGCTTCCCATTGCGTAGCCCAGCCGGCCTCCTGCCAGGCACCGGGACTTGGAGAAGGTCCGCACCACCAGAAGGTTTTCGTATTGGGAAAGCAAAGGATAGCAGCTCTGTGCCCCAAAGTCCACATAGGCCTCGTCAATCACCACCAGACTGTCCCGGTTGGTATCCAGAATCCCCTGGATTTCCCCGGGGGTGAGGGCAAGGCCTGTGGGGGCGTTGGGGTTGGCGATGACAATAAGGCTATTTTGGTGGTAGTAGTCCCGGGGGTTCAGAGAGAAATCCCCGTTCAGGGGAATCTCCCGGCAGGGAACCCGGTGAAGCCCGGCAAATACCTTGTAAAAGCCGTAGGTGATGTCAGGAAACACCGCCCCCTTTTCTCCGGGAAAGCCCCAGAACACAAAGTTCAGAATATCGTCAGAGCCGTTGGCAACGAAAATCTCCTCCGGGGTCAGGCCGTAAAGCCCTGCCAGCTTCTTTTTCAGTCCCCGGCAGTCCGGGTCTGGGTAGAGCCGCAAATCCGCCGCGTCCCGGGCAGTGAGAAGCTTCCGGACAGCCGGGGCAGGGGGGTAGGGGTTTTCGTTGGTGTTCAGCTTGATATAGTCCCGGTTCTGGGGCTGTTCTCCCGGGGTGTAGGGGTGAAGCCAGGGTAAAGAAAAAAACCTACTCATAGGCCTTCCTCCCGGATGGTGATGCTCCGGGCGTGGGCGTCAAGTCCCTCCGTCTGGGCAAAGTAAGCAATTTTATCCCCGGCTTTTTGAAGCGCTTCCTGAGAATAGGCGGTAAACTGGGACTTTTTTACAAAATCGTCCACGGACAAAGGGCTGGAAAACCGGGCGGTGCCTCCCGTGGGCAGGGTGTGGTTGGGGCCTGCCCAGTAGTCCCCCACCGGCTCCGGGCAGTACCGCCCCAGAAAGACGGAGCCGGCGTTCTTTATGGAATCCAGATAGTCTATGGGGCTCTCCACCATCAGCTCCAGGTGCTCCGGGGCCAGACGGTTGGAAATTTCCATGGCCTGGGGGATGGAGGCCGCCAGGATGATTTTTCCCTGCCCTTCCAAGGAGGCTTGGGCAATTTCCTTCCGGGGAAGCCGGGATACCTGGGCTTCCAGCTCCTTTTGCACCTGCTCTGCCAGGCTCCGGCTGGTGGTGATGAGGACGGCACTGGCAAGCCTGTCGTGCTCTGCCTGGCTGAGCATATCCGCCGCAATGTGGGCGGGGCTGCTCTTTTCGTCTGCGATGATGAGGATTTCGCTGGGGCCTGCAATCATGTCGATGGCCACCTGGCCGAATACCTGCCGCTTGGCCTCTGCCACATAGGCGTTTCCCGGCCCCACGATTTTATCCACCCGGGGGATACTCTCCGTTCCGTAGGCCAGGGCGGCAATGGCCTGGGCACCCCCTACCCGGAAGATTCTGTCCACCCCGGCGATTTTCGCCGCCGCTAAGATAGCCGGGGCGATGTCCGGAGGACTGACCATTATCGTTTCTCCGCACCCGGCGATTTTTGCCGGGATGGCGGTCATAAGCACCGTGGAGGGGTAGGCGGCGGTGCCTCCCGGCACATAGATGCCCACCTTCTCCAAAGGGGTGACTTTCTGCCCCAGCACCACCCCCGGCTCCGGGGAGAAGGAGAATCCGGTGCGCTTCTGGCGGCTGTGGTAGGCTTTGATATTCTCCGCTGCGGAGGAAAGCACGGAAAGAAGGGCTTTGTCCGTCTGTTCCAGGGCAGCTTCCAGTTCCTCCCCGGTTACCTCCAGGGAGGATATGTCCACCTTGTCAAAGAGCCGGGTGTAGTGGAAAAGCGCCCGGTCGCCCTGGGAGCGCACTTGGGCGATAATCTTCTGCACCGGCTCCGTCACCTGGGACTGGGGGGTGTTTCTCTGGAAAATTGCGGATTCTTCCGTTTTTTCGTAGTCCAAAATGGGAATCATCGTGCATTCACCTGCTTTTCAAGACCCTGGAGCAGCTCCTGAATCCTGGTAGTTTCAAATTTCATACTGGCCGTGTTGGCAATGAGCCGGGCGCTGATGGGGGCCACCCTGTCCAGCACCTCCAGACCGTTTTCCCGGAGGGTTTCCCCGGTCTCCACAATGTCCACAATCACGTGGGAAAGCCCCATAAGGGGAGCAAGCTCAATGGCGCCGTTTAAGTGGATGATGTCGATGTCCCGGCTTTGTCCGGCGTAATACCGGGCGGCAATCTCCGGAAATTTGGTGGCCACCCGCAAGGTGGTGCCGGTGGGGTTCCGGAAGCCCCGGGGAGCGGCCACCGCCATGGTGCATTTTCCCAGACCCAAATCCAGCAGTTCATAGACCTGGGGGGTGCTCTCCAGGAGAATGTCCTTTCCCACAATCCCCACATCTGCAGCCCCCCGCTCCACGTATACCCCCACATCCATGGGCTTTACCCAGAAGTAACGAAGTCCCAGGGCGGGGTTTTCAAAAATCAGCCGCCGTCCCCCGGCTTCCAGGTCGGGGCAGGGGAACCCGGCGTTTTTCAGCAGGCCGTAGACCCGCTCCCCCAGCCGCCCCTTGGGCAGCGCAATGTTCAGCATGGGGAATCCTCTCCTTTCCGGAAGTCCAGCAGCCGCTTCCAGGTTCGATTCTTGGGGGGCTGGGCGGCTACCAGCACCCGGCCCTCCCGGGAGGCCTCCCGGGTGAGCTTCAGAATCTCCTCCGGGGTCTGGCGGGGGTTGCGGAGAATCAGCAAATCCAGGTCATAGGGGGGCTGCTCCTCCTGAAGTAAATCCAGATACAATGCAAAGCCCATGGCCCGGCACCGCTTGCCCATGTTCTCCGGCAGCCGGTCATACTGCCCGCCGGAGAGGATGCTGGTGGGCACTCCCTGGGTGTAGCCCTTGAACACCAGGCCGTTGTAGTATTTTAACTGGTTGCTGACAGAGAAATCCAGGCGAATCCGGCAGGTGGCGCCGCTGTCTGTGAGAATCCGGCACAGCCGTTCCAGCTGGGACAGAGCCGCCGCTTCTTCCGGAGCGGTGAGCTGGGCTTTCAGCCGGGGAAGCACCGCCTCAGGGCTTCCGCTGCAGGAAATCAGCAGTTCCAGCTTTTCTTTGTCGTGGCAGGGAATCCCCTCCAGGCCGTGGAGGCTCTTTCGCTCCAGGGCCGCAAGCACCTGGGGCCGGTGCCGGGCAGAGACCCGGCAGCTGGTAAGTACCTGGGAGATCAGCCCCATATGGGACAAATCCAGCACCGACTCCCCCGGGAGGGCAGAGAGGGTCAGGGCCGCCAGGAGCAGCACCTCCGCCTGGTCGTAGCCGCTCAAATCCCCCACACATTCCAGCCCCGCCTGGGGCAGCTCCCGGATGGGGCCGCCTCCCGGTGGGGAGCGGTAAACATTTTCCTGATAGTACACCTTCTCCACCACCCCCGGAGCCTCCGGGGCGTTTTTCACCACGGACAAGGTGACGTCCGGCTTCAATGCCAGAAGCTGTCCCTCCTCTCCCGGGAAGGTGATGAGGCGCTGGGAGAGGAGAAAATCCCGGTTCCGGACGTACAGGTCGTAGTCCTCAAACCGGCTCATTTTGTAGGGCAGATACCCATAGCTTTGATACAGGGCAAGCACCTTCTCCACCCAATGGGCAGTCATGGCAGTTTTCCCCCTTCCTTCAGCCGCTGCAGGGCGGTGGCGTAGCCCCCGTCCCCGTATTGCAGGCACCTGTTTACCCGGCAGATGGTGGCGGAGCTGACCCCCGTGTCCTCGTAGACCTGCTGGTAGTTCTTCCCGGAGCTGAGCTGGCAGGCTACCAAAAACCGCTGGGTAAGGGCTTCCAATTCCTTGATGGTGCAGATGTCCTCCAGAAAACGGCGGCACTCCTCTTTGGTGTGCAGGGTCAAAATGGCTTCCAGAAGCATATCCAGCTCCTGACTTTCCATAAGCTTCATATGGATGGCTCCTCCATTGGATTTTTTAGTATTTTATCACTTTATCGTGCTAAAGTCAAGGGAGATTTTTCCGCCGGCGTTTTTTCGTTGCATTTCCCCCTTTTTCCCATTATAATAATTGTAAATAATCATTTACCCACAGGAGGATAGATATGATTTGGTGTGTGGAGGATGATCCCAGTATCCGGGATATTGAAGTGTACGCCCTGGAAAGCTCCGGCTTTCCTGCCCGGGGCTTTGAAAACGGGGACGATTTCTGGGAGGCGCTCCAGTCTGCCCAGCCGGAGCTGGTGATTCTGGATGTGATGCTTCCCGGGCAGGACGGGGTGACCCTTCTGGGGAAGATGAAGAGCCACAAGGCCTTTTCCCAGATTCCCGTAATCATGGCTACCGCCAAGGGCGGGGAGTTTGACAAGATCCAGAGCCTGGATCTGGGAGCGGACGACTATCTGGTGAAGCCCTTCGGGGTGATGGAGATGGTGTCCCGGGTGAAGGCGGTGCTCCGCCGGTGCCGGAAGCAGGAGGAAAAGCACCTGCTGACCCTGGGAGAGCTGGTGCTGAACCAGCAGGCTCACACCGTGTCCATCGGGGAGGAGCGGCTGCCCCTGACCTTCAAGGAGTATGAGCTTCTGCGGCTGTTCCTTCAGAACCCGGGGGTGGCCTTTACCCGGGAGCAGCTCCTTTCCAGTGTGTGGGATGCAGACTACTTGGGGGAGACCCGGACGGTGGATATGCACATAAGGACTTTGCGGCAGAAGCTGGGGGACTACGGCAAGCGGATTGAGACGGTGCGAAACGTGGGCTACCGGTGGGAGATGTCATGACCAGTAAAATCTTTCGGGCGATTCTTACCACCGCCGCTGTGGTGCTTCTCAGCAGCTTTCTGGTGTTTTTCTTTGTGACCTACGGGTATCTGGACAGCAGCCGGCAGAAGCGGCTCGCCGATGACCTGTACCTGGCGGCGGCCGGCACCCAGGAAAGCGGCAAGGACTATCTTCTGGGGGTAGGGGAGGCGGAACTTCGCCTTACCTGGATAGATTCCCAGGGAAAGGTGCTCTACGATTCCTGGGAGGATGCGGAAAAGCTGGACAACCACGCCTCCCGGGAGGAGGTGCAGGAGGCTCTTGCCACCGGCTCCGGCAGCAGCGTCCGCTACTCCGACACCCGGATGGAAAAGACCATCTATCAGGCGGTGCGGCTGGCAGACGGCACGGTGCTGCGGATTTCCGTCAGCAGCATGACCACCCTGTCTTTGGCGGTGGATATGGTGCTGCCGGTGATGTGGCTGGTGCTTCTGGCAATCCTTCTTTCCGCCGTCTTTGCCCGGCGGATGGCCAGGCGGATTGTAAAGCCGCTTAACGAGCTGAACCTGGAGTATCCTCTGGATAACCAGATTTACGAGGAGATTACGCCGCTGCTTCACCGCGTCGGAGAGCAGCACCGGCAGATTTCCCGGCAGATGGCAAATCTCAAGCAAAAGACCGAGGAACTGGAGCAGATTACCCGGAACATGAAAGAGGGCCTGGTGCTTCTGGACAAGGACTCGGTGGTGCTGAGCATCAACCCCGCCGCCAAGACCCTTTTCGGGGTGGACGAGAGCTGTGTGGGCCGGGACTTTCTCACGGTGGACAGGAAGCAGGAGCTGCGGAAGGCCGTGGATACGGTATACAGCAAGGGGCGCAGCGAGGTCCACGCCCAGCGCAACGGCCGGGAGTACCTGTTTGAGCTGAGCCGGATTGAGTCCCAGGGGAAAATCATGGGTGCGGTCATTCTGGCGCTGGACGTGACGGAGCAGACCCAGGCCCAGCAGAACCGGCGGGAATTCTCCGCCAATGTGTCCCACGAGCTGAAAACCCCCCTGCAGTCCATCATCGGCAGTGCAGAGCTTCTGGAAAGCGGCCTGGTAAAGCCGGAGGATCAGCCCCGGTTTCTGGGGCATATCCGTCAGGAGGCCACCCGGCTTATGAATCTGGTGCAGGACATTATCCGCCTGTCCCAGCTGGACGAGGGGGTGGAGCTTCCCAAGGAGCCGGTGCAGATTGGCCCTGTTGCCCAGGAGATTTTCCAGTCTCTTACCCCGGTGGCGGAGAAAAAGCAGGTGACCTTGAAGCTCACCGGCGCCGGCTTTACCATGCTGGGAGTGCGGCGGCTTCTGTATGAAATCCTCTACAATCTCACGGAAAACGCCATCAAGTACAATAAGCCCGGGGGCTCCGTGGAGGTATTCCTGGGGATGGAGGCGGGAAGCAAGGTGATGCGGGTGAAAGACACCGGCATCGGCATCCCGGCAGAGCACCAGGCCCGGATTTTCGAGCGGTTCTACCGGGTGGACAAGAGCCACTCCAAGCAGTCCGGAGGCACCGGACTGGGGCTTTCCATCGTCAAGCACGCCGTGGCCAGCCACAAGGGCACCATCACCCTGGAAAGCCAGGAGGAGCAGGGCACCACGGTGACGGTGAAGTTCCCCTGACTTTACATGGATTTTACATTCTTCATATATTTTCTATGTAGTCTTTACAAAAAATATATTTTATACTATACTGGTAGCGGATACAAAAAAATAACGCAGAAAGATAGGTAAATGCACATGAGTATGTACATTCTCAAGCTTATTTCCCTGCTGGGCGGATTGGCCCTCTTCCTTTTCGGCATGGATGTGATGGGCAAGGCTCTGGAGCGCCAGGCCGGCGGTAAGCTTCAGACCATCCTGGCCAAGATGAGCTCCAATGTGTTCAAGGGCTTCTTCCTGGGTCTGGCGGTCACTGCTGTGATTCAGTCCTCCTCCGCTACCACGGTTATGGTGGTGGGCTTCGTCAACTCCGGCATCATGGCCCTGAAGCAGGCAGTAGGCGTCATCATGGGTGCCAACGTAGGTACTACGGTCACCGCCTGGATTCTGTCCCTCACCGCTCTGGAGGGCGAGAGCCTGCTGGTTCAGATCTTCAAGCCCACTACCCTGGCGCCTCTGCTGGGCATCGTCGGCATTGTCCTGTATATGTTCACCAAGAGCGAGAAGAAGCAGGGCATCGGCACCATTTTGCTGGGCTTCATGGCCCTCATGACCGGTATGTCCCTCATGAGCGACTCCATGGCCTTCCTGGAGAATGAAAAGTGGTTTGCCGACCTGATGGTGTCCTTCACTAACCCCATTCTGGCTATCGTCGTAGGCGCTGTGCTGACCGGCGTGATTCAGTCCTCCTCCGCCTCCGTGGGAATACTCCAGAGCCTGTGCTCCACCGGCCTTGTCACCGGCGGCGTGGCCCTGCCCATTATCCTGGGTCAGAACATCGGCACCTGTGTCACCGCCCTGATTTCCACCATCGGCGCCAACCGGAATGCCCGCAGAGCCGCTATGGTGCACCTGTATTTTAACCTCCTGGGCGTTATCATCTTCGCTGCGGTTTTCTACGGCGTCGGCGCCTTTGTGCCCTGGGGCTTCCTGACGGAGACCATGAGCGAGGTGAACATCGCCATGATCCACACCACCTTCAACGTGATTACCACCATCATCATGCTGCCCCTGCACGGTGTGCTGGAGAAGCTGGCTACCCTGTCCGTGCCTGAGGACAAGGAGCCGGAGAGCACCGCCCTGCTGGACCAGCGTCTCATCGCCACCCCGGCTGTGGCAATCCAGAGAGCTCAGGAGATTGCAGCAGACATGGCCCAGACTGCTTCCCAGGCTCTGGACGGTGCCATCGGCCTGCTGGAAAAGTTTGATTCCAAGGGACTGGAAAGCGTCAAGGCTCTGGAGAACAAGACCGACGAGTACGAGGACGCTCTGGGCACCTACCTGGTGCAGCTTACCGGCACCAAGCTGTCTGTGCATGACAACCGGCAGCTGAACATCCTGCTTTACACCATCAGCGATGTGGAGCGGATTGCCGACCACGCCGTGTCCATCGGCAAGGCCGGTGAGGAGATTTACAAGAAGGACATCGCCTTCTCCGACGCTGCCAAGGAGGAGCTGAAGGTGCTGAGCAAGGCTGTGCAGGCGGTGGTAAAGAGCACCGTCACCGCCTACTGCGGCGGCGACCTGGAAAACGCCCGTCGGGTAGAGCCCCAGGAGCAGGTGGTGGACAGCCTGGTAAAGGAAATCAAGTCCCGCCATGTGCGCCGTCTGCGGAACGGCCAGTGCAAGGTGGAGTACGGCTTCGTGCTGGAAGACCTCCTTACCTCCTTCGAGCGGGTGGCTGACCACTGCTCCAACATCGCCGTGGAAATGCTCCAGGTGTCCGAGGGCAAGCTGGAAGCCCACGAGTACCTCACCGCCCTGAAGGCCGGCGAGCTGACGGAAAGCGCCAAGTTCGACGAGCGCTTCGAAAAGTACCGCAAGCAGTATACTTTCCCGGACGAGGAGTAACAACTGTAAATGGCTTGGGCCTGTTGCAAAGCATTTGCAACAGGCCCTTTTTTGCGCTGCACCCCATAGCTCCCTCCGGGAGGGAGCTGGCACGCCGAAGGCGTGTCTGAGGGATTCACAATGGGTGCTTTCGCAAAAGCACCAACCTATGTGGAAACCTGCTACCCTGGGGAATCCCCCCGGTTTTGCCGGAGGCAAAACCACCCCCCTTTGGCAAGGGGGGCTTTGGTGCGGTGCTTCCACTACCACCGCACTAACGATACCGGGCACAAAAAGGCTCCCTTGCTAAAGGGAGCTGGCACGGCGTAAGCCGTGACTGAGGGATTCCACAGCAGGCACTTTCCCAAAAGTACAAACCTATGTGGAAACCTACAAGCCTGCGGAATCCCCCCGGTTTTGCCGGAGGCAAAACCACCCCCCTTTGGCAAGGGGGGCGTTGGTCTGTGCATCCACTACCACCGCGGTAACGATACCGGGCGGGTCAGGGAAGTAACGATTTGCAGAAGATTATCGTGCGCATTGCCACCGGGGGCACCCCGGCGTGCGCATTGCCACCGGGGGCACCCCGGCGTGGGCATTGACAGCGGCGGCACGCCGCACCCTTGCCAAAGGGAGCCTTTGTGAGACAGAAAATTACCCCGGAAAGGTTGACTTTCCGGGGTAGTTTTTACTTTTTCAGAAGTTTTATCAGCTGGATAATCACCGTGGGGGCAAGGGCAAGGCCTGCCACCTGGGCAAGGTTTGTGAGGCCGAAGGCCGGGGACACCAGGAACAAGGTGTTAAGACCCGGGACAAACAGCACTCCCAGCAGGAGCACCACGCCGGCAAAGAAGGCGTAGAGGGAGTAGGGGTTGGAGAAAAGCCCCAGGCGGAAGATGGAGGCGGTACCCCGGCAGTTGAAGCCGTGGAACAGCCGGGCCAGGGTCAATGTGGCAAAGGCCATGGTGGAGGCGAGCGCTGCATCGCCGTTGCGGTAACCCAGGTAGAAGGCGGTCATGGTGGCGACGGCAATCAGCAGTCCCTGCCAGCCAATCCGTCCCAGAAGTCCCCGGCTGAGGATGGGGGCCTTGGGGTCTCTGGGCTTCTGACGGAGAAGATCCTTTCCGGCAGGCTCCATTCCCAGGGCGATGGCCGGAAGGGAGTCGGTCAGCAGGTTGATAAACAGCAGGTGCACCGCCTCAAAGGGCACCGGCAGACCCAGAAGGGAGGCGTACAGCACGCAGAAAATGCCGGCGGCATTGCCGGAGAGCAAAAAGGCAATGGCATTTTTGATGTTGGCGTAAACGCTTCTGCCGTTCACCACTGCCTTTACAATGGTGGCGAAGTTATCGTCCGACAAAATCATGGAGGCGGCATCCTTGGACACCTCCGTGCCGGTGATGCCCATGGCCACGCCGATGTCCGCTTTCTTGAGGGCCGGGGCATCGTTCACCCCGTCGCCGGTCATGGATACGATTTTCCCCTTTCTCTGCCAGGCGGACACGATGCGGATTTTGTGCTCCGGGGACACCCGGGCGTACACCGACACCCGGTCAAGGCAGCCGTCCAGTTCTTCGTCGGTCATGGCCTCCAGCTCGGAGCCGGACAGGGCCATGTCCCCCTCCCGGAAAATCCCCAGCTGCCGGGCAATGGCGGCGGCGGTGATTTTGTGGTCGCCGGTAATCATCACCGTGCGGATGCCGGCGGTTTTGGCATCGGCTACCGCCTGAATGGCCTCGGGACGGGGCGGGTCAATCATGGAAATGAGCCCCAGGAAGGTGAAGTCCCGCTCCGAATCCAGGGTCAGGGCTTCCCCGGCGGCCAGCTCCCGGCAGGCAAAGGCCAGCACCCGCTGTCCGTCGTTGGACAGCTGCTCGTTGACCGCTCCGATTTCCTTGCGGATTTCGTCCGTCATGGGCACCTTTCCCTTACCGGTGAGCAGGTAGGAAGAACGCTCCAGCAGCACGTCCATGGCACCCTTGGTAAACAGGGTGGGGACGCCTTCCACATCGTGGAGGGTGCTCATGAGCTTCCGGTCGGAGTCGAAGGCCAGCTCTCCCAGCCGGGGGTGCTGGTTCCGGTAGTCCTCCTCAATCACCCCGAACTGCTCCGCCAGCATCACAAGAGCCACCTCCGTGGGGTCGCCGATGGAGGTGCCGGTCTCCTCGTCATGAGTGGCGTCGCTGGCCAGCAGGGCGGCTTTCAGCAGCTGCCGCTGCACCGGGTTGGCAAGGGACAGCTTTTCTCCGGGGAGCAGCTCCCCGTCGGCGTAGACCATCCTGGGGGTCATTTTGTTCTGGGTGAGGGTTCCGGTTTTGTCGGAGCAGATGACGCTGACACAGCCCAGGCTCTCCACCGCCTTCAAATCCTTCATAATGGCATTTTGCTTTGCCATCTTCTGGGTGCCGGTGGCCAGCACGATGGTGACGATGGAAGAAAGAGCCTCCGGAATGGCAGCCACCGCCAGGGCCACGGCGAACATAAGAGAGTCCAGAATCCCCATGTGGCTGCGAAATACGGAAAGACCGAACACCAGGGCGCAGATGGCCAGAATCACCATGGCAAGCTTGCCGGAAAAGTCGTCCAGGCTCTCCTGCAAGGGGGTTTTCCGCTGCTGGGTCTGGTTCATAAGCTCAGCAATTTTACCCAGCTCCGTTTCCATGCCGGTGCCGGTGACCACCACAGTTGCCCGGCCGTAGGTCACCAAAGAGCCGGAAAACACGCAGTTTTTCCGGTCGCCCAGGGGGATATTCTCCCCGGAGAGGGTGTCGGCGGTCTTTTCCACCGGCTCACTTTCACCGGTGAGGGAGCTTTCGTTCACCTTCAAAGAGAAGTTTAGAAGAATCCGTCCGTCGGCGGCAACCATGTCTCCTGCCTCCAGCACCAGAATATCCCCGGGGACAATCTGGGCGGCAGGCACTTCCACACGCTTCCCGTCCCGGAGCACCCGGGCAAGAGGTGCGGACATGGCTTTCAGGCTCTCTAAGGATTTTTCCGCCTTGAAGTACTGGATGGTGCCGAGCATAGCGTTGAGAATCAGCACAGCGAAAATCACCAGGGTGCTTTCCCAGTTGGAGGACAGGGCGGAAATCACCGCCGCCGCCATGAGAATCACCACCAGAAGATCCTTGAACTGCTCCAGAAATACCTGCACCACCCCTTTCTTCTTTCCCTCCCGGAGGGCATTGGGGCCGTACCGCTCCAGCCGGGCTTCTGCCTCCCGGGCAGAAAGGCCGGTTTTTTCCGTTTGCAGGTCACGGAGCACCTGCTGTCCGGTTTTTTGATAGTCCATGAAATTCCCATCCTTTCTCAAAATGGAGTATTCCCAAATGCAACAAAAAAGACCTTCCGGCAGGCAGCAAAGGCTGCTTGCCGAAAAGTCTTGTTACCGCTTACGGGTGTATGCCGCCAGGCCGAAGCCGAGGTGTTGACAGCATAGCTTTCTACTACTCCCTTTTCGTTGGGATGATTTTATCACACCCTGCCGCCGGTGTCAACCGCTTTTTTGAAGAGGAGTTTCGGCATAAGTGCCAAAAAAATCAGGATAAATTTTGGGAAAAATCCAAATTACTGGTGACTACGCCTAATTTTTCCAGGAGCGGTTCTTTGGAATTGACTTAAGGTGGCGCTTTTGTTAGAGTAAATGTGTCATAGTGGGTCATTCTGGAAAAAATCCAGTGAGACCGGTGCAGGAACCGGGGATTTTTCCCCAAAAACCCCATGATCAGGATATAGGAGGAAGTACTTATGAATTTGAAAAAAACCTTGGCAGCTCTGCTGGCATTGGTGATGCTCATTGGAGCAGTGCCTCTGGCAGTGTTTGCGGAGGGAGAGACGCCCGACCCCGCCTCTGCGGACTATGAGCTCTATCCCATCCCCCAGCAGCTGACCTATGGGGAGGGCGTCAGCACCCTGCCGGAATCCCTGTCGGTTTACTACGGGGACGGCATCGACACCTATACCCAGACAAGAGCCCAGGATGCCCTGGGTAAGGCCGGTATTTCTCTGACGGCTGCCGCTTCCCGGGAGGAAGCAGGCCTCACCGTGGAGATTTACAACCCCGAGGGAGAGACCAATCCCTTCTTCGGCACCGTGGACGCCCAAATCCTTGCCAAAACCGACAGCTACCTGCTGGTGGTGAAGGATAACAAGCTTGGCGTGCTGGGCTGCACCACCGACGCAGCCTTCTACGGTCTGACCACCCTGCAGCAGATCATGCAGCAGGTGCAAAACCGCCAGGTGCGGAACCTGACGGTGTACGACTGGGCGGACGTGGCCTCCCGGGGCTTTATCGAGGGTTACTACGGCAACCCCTGGTCCACCCAGGACCGGGCGGAGCTTATGACCTGGGGCGGCAACTACAAGCTCAATTCCTACTTCTACGCCCCCAAGGACGACCCCAAGCACAACGCCCAGTGGCGGGAGCTTTACACCCAGGAGGAGCTGGCTTCCAAGATTGCGCCCCTGGCAGAGGCCGGCAACGCCTCCAAGTGCCAGTTCGTCTTTGCCCTCCATCCCTTTATGCACAACCCCATGACCGCCGCCAACTACGACGAGACCATCGTCATTCTGAAGGCCAAGTTTGAGCAGGTGATGGGCGCCGGTGTGCGGCAGATTGCGGTGCTGGCAGACGATGCCCGCGACCAGGGCAACGACCTGTATATCCGCCTCATGAGCGACCTGGTGGAGTGGGTCAGCTCCCAGGAAATGCAGGAAAAGTACCCCGGCCTCAAGACCACCATCCCCTTCTGCCCGGTGCAGTACTATGGCAACGGTGCCAGCTGGATGAGCGGGATGCCGGCGGAAGTGCCCATCGTCATGACCGGCGGCCGGATTTGGGGCGAGGTCACCGACAGCTTCACCAACACCTTCTACGGAAATGTGGGCAGAGGCCCCTACCTGTGGATCAACTGGCCCTGCACCGACAACTCCAAGCGGCACCTGATTATGGGCGGCTACACCACCTTCCTGCACCCCGGTGTGAACCCCGAGAAGATTCAGGGCATCGTTCTCAACCCCATGCAGCAGTCCGAGCCTTCCAAGGTGGCCATCTTCGGCAACGCCTGCTACAGCTGGAACATCTGGACCCAGGAGGAGGCAGACCAGGCCTGGATTGACGCTTTCAAGTATGTGGACCACAACAGCTATGTGGACACCGCCGCTTCCCAGGCTCTGCGGGAGCTGTCCAAGCACATGATCAACCAGAACATGGACGGCCGGGTCACCGCTTTGCAGGAGTCTGTGGAGCTGGCCCCCCAGCTCACCGCCTTCAAGGAGAAGATGAATGCCGGAACCCTCACCACCGGCGACATTGCCGCCATGCTGGCGGAGTTCAAGACCCTCCAAAACGCTGCCCAGGTTTACAGAGCCCAGGGCAACAGCCGCATCCGGGACCAGATTGTCTACTGGCTGGACACCTGGGAGGATGTGACCCAGGCGGCAGAGCTTTTGATGCAGGCTTTGCAGGCCTACTATGTGGAGCAGGACCCGGGTCTGGTGCCGGATTACTACACCCAGGCCCAGGCGGCTCTGGAGCAGGCGGAGACCCACGGCTTCTGGTATGTGGATCACACCGAGTATGCCGAGGTGGGCGTGCAGCATATCATGCCCTTCCTTCGGGCTGTCCGGGACCATGTGGCAATCCTGTCCCAGACCAGCGTGGACCCCACCAAGCTGATTGTCACCCCCTTCTGGAGCTTCGGCAACAGCTTCTACAACGGCACCAAGCTGGCCAATATGTATGACGGCGACCTCCAGACGGAGACCGCCTCCAACCGGGAGATCAAGGCCGGGGACTATGTGGGCCTGACCTTCAGCCGCCCCATTACCGTCAATGAGGCCGCTTTCCTCACCGGCCGGTCCGGCAACATGGCGGATACCTTTGCCGCCTGCAAGCTGGAGTACACCACCGACGGCAAAACCTGGGAGACGGTACCCGGTCAGGAGAATCTGAACCTCACCGGCGAGCCCAACCTGATTCTGGAGGATCTGAACCTTACCGGCATCCGGGGCCTGCGGCTCACTGCCACCGCCAACAATGCCAAGTGGATTGGCGTCCGGGAGATTATGATCAACCAGCTTCCCCCCCAGGAGGAGGCTCCCCAGTACCTCACCGGCACCATTCAAAAGACCGCTACTTATTCCGTTTACAGCGGCCCTGAGGCAAACCTCACCGACGGCAACGACAGCACCATGGTGTGGTACGGCCCCCTCCACAGCGGCGCCGACAAGGATGCCTCCATCCCCGGTGACTACATCGGCCTGAATCTGGGCAGTGTCCAGAAAATCGGCAGAGTCCGGGTCGTGGTAGGCGACGGCGGCGGGGACAAGTGGCAGAATTACCACATCTCCTACTCCGAAAACGGCACCGACTGGACAGATTTGGATACCATCAACGGCAAGGCCTCCGGTCAGGACATTGTGGATGTGGATCTGGAGGGCGTCAGCGCCCGGTATGTCCGGCTGGTGAACGATACCCGGAAGAACAGCTGGTGCAAGTTCGGCGAATTCCAGGTGTTCCCCTACGTGGAGGACACCACCGAGGTTATCCACTCTGATATGTGGACTGTGAGCCAGGGCAGCCTGAATAACCTTCTGGACGGCAGCGACGATACCTTTGTGTGGTTCGACCCGGATGGAGGCCCCCCCAACGTGAACGATGACGACAGCCTGGTGGGGGACTACATCGGCCTGGATATGGGCAAGACCATCCAGGTGGGCACCGTCCGCTTCGTCATCGGCCACTCCGGCGGAGACAAGTGGAAGAAATACCATCTGGAATACACCAACGCAGAAAATCCCGATATGACCAGCTCCGACGACTGGACGGTGGTCAAAGCCTTCACCGGTGCCGATTCCGGCAAGGATGTGGTGGAGGTGAACCTGGGCGGCGTGGAAGCCCGGTACATCCGTATGGTGAACGATGAGCGGCTGGGTGCCTGGGTGAAGTTCTCCGAAATCACCGTCACCCCCTTTGACCCGGAGACCCAGACCGTTCCCCACCTGTTTACCAACTCCGAAGCCGCCGGAAAGGGCGCTTACGGGGAGTACACCGAGGAGCATGCCACCTTGTCCAAGGCGGCAGCCATCACCCTCCAGCCCGGCGAGTATGTGGGTATTCAGCTGAATCGGATTTCCCAGATTGGAGAAATCACCCTGGACGCTCAGGGCGCCGAGGCTCTCACCCTGAAGGCCGGTGCCAACTTCTCTGAGGCTGCCGCATATACGGAGGGCAGAGTCAATGCCCGGTATGTGTTCCTGGAGAACACCACCGACGAGGCTGTCACCTTCACCCTGAACCAGCTGAAGCTGGTGATTGACGAGCCCACCGGTATCATCCTCCACAGTGTCAACGGCCTGGGCAACTCCCAGGACAGCAGCGATGCCCAGCAGTCCGGTCAGGCCTGGAAGTGGTTCGACGGCAATGTGAACACCAGCGCCGGCTTTGCCCGGTTCCAGAATGCCGGCGGCACCATCGTCTTTGATTTGGGGCAGACCCGGTGCATCCGGAAGCTGGAGGCTCTGATTCAGGACAGCCAGCTCAACTACATCCGTAAGGGTGTCATTGAGGTGGCGGAGTCCCTGGAGGGTGAGTGGACCACGGTCATCTCCATAGACCACTTCACGGAAAACACCTGGGACGATTCCACCGCCGGTTCCGTGGGCTGGGGCGCTGCCAGCAGCACCTACCCCAACTTCCGCTCCTATGTGGGCCAGCTGGATACCCCGGTGAATGCCCGGTACCTGCGGATTCGGATTACGGAAACCTACGGTCACCGTTGGATTAACCTGAGCGAAATCCTCATCAACGACGGAGAGTATGTGCCCGCCAACGCCAATCCCACCTTCGTGACAGACCCGGCGGAGGTCTCCGGGGAGTACCTGCCGGAGTACATGATTGACGGGGACATCACCACCGGCTTCAAGCCCGACATGGAGGGCCGCCTCTCCGGCTCCCTGATTTACAAGCTCTCCGATGTGACGGACATTGAGCAAATCAACATTCTCCAGAGCAGCGGCGCCATCAGCAATGCCCGGGTGTACGTCCGGGGCGTGGCCTCCCAGCTGGCCTCTGCCCAGATGGCTCAGACCATCAACAGCGGCGGGTGGGTGCAGATCGGCGTCCTGGATGCCTCTTTGGTATCCCTTTACACCTACAACTTCAGCGCCGTGTATGAGATTAAGCTGGAGTGGGGCGACGTGGAGCCCATTATCTACGAGATTGTGCTGATTCCCAGAAATGCCCTGGAAATCGACACCACCGAGCTGGCACGGCTCTATGCCAAGGCGGAGGCGCTGGATACCTCCAACGCCAGCTACGCCCAGAGAGAGAAGCTGCGGGAGGCCATGGAGGCCGCTAAGGCCATCCTGGACGACCCCACCACCGTGGAGCTTCAGGCCCAGGTGAATCAGGCCTACGGCAGACTCAACGCCATCTACAGGGATATTCTGAAGGCGACCCACACCCACGCGCCTGTGTTCCACGAGGCGCAGGCCAGCACCTGCCATACCTACGGCAATGTGGCCTACTGGACCTGTGAGACCGAGGGCTGCGCCGGCGTATTCTACGCCGATGAGGCCTGCACCCAGAAGCTTGACCAGGTGGAGCTGCCCCTGGACCCCAACAACCATGAGGGGGACATCTACAAGAAGGGCGGAACTGCACCCACCTGCACCCAGCCCGGCGCAGAGGACAGCACCTATTGCAGCGGCTGTGATGCCCTGCTGGAGGAGGGGGCAGTGATTCCTGCCACCGGCCACCACTTTGAAGACGGCGTGTGCACCGACTGCGGCGAGAAGGACCCGGACTACACCCAGCCCACGGAGCCCAGTGAGCCCACCAAGCCCAGTGAGCCTACAGAGCCCTCCGAGACCACCCAGCCCACGGAGGAGCCGGAAACCACCAAGCCTGCCACCGATCCGGAAGGCCCGGATCAGACCGGCGAGGGTCCCCAGGTGATTATCCTGGTTGTGGTACTGGTAGTCTCCGCCGCCTGCCTGGTGTTCGTCATCTGGAAGGCAAAGAAGAGCAAGACCAAGTAAATGAACCCCACCGGGGAGCTTCTTCACGAAGCTCCCCGGCTCAGACTGTCAATAAAGTCCCAAACCGGCAAAAGCAAAAGGAAATGGGCTTTCATCCCCTTTTGGAGGATTGGTAGAAAAACCAGGTTCAGTTCCTCCAACAAAAGCCCGGAAATTGTTGCTGCGCAACGCTTTTGCCTTACTGCGCAAACGCCGCCCTACCGTACCCTATGTACGCCTACGGGCGGCGTTTGCTTGTCTTTGTGCCTTTCTTGACAGTCTGGC
>DVGG01000055.1 GCA_018712825.1 Candidatus Faecousia excrementipullorum
TTTGACATTGAACGACAATTGAATGTAAATTGACAAAAAGAATGAGCGAGGTTCCCAGCCAAAGGAACCTCGCTCTAAATCGTAGGTTATACAAATAATTTCTGATTTTGCTGTCTGCCTATTTGTGCCGCTTGTTCAATCTCCCGGCGCTTCTGCTCCAATAGCTCCGGCTCATCTTCCAGCACCATTTCAAAGACAGCCATAGCCCGGGCAAGGTGAAACTGCGCCTGGGTCAAATCTCCTTTTATGACGCAGATGCTTCCCATGGTCTGCTGAATCATGCCGTAGTCCAAACACTGATGGGAATTTCGTTCTTTCACAGTCCGGGACAACTTCAGCAAAACGGAATATGCCCGCTGAGGTTCCCCCATATCCGCAAGCAGGGTTGCATAGTTGCATATCTGAATCACACTGTCATGGCAGCCGGTCAGTCCATATGCTTCCAGCAAGAGCACCCCCTGCTCCATGTGCAGTTTTGCAAGATCCATGCGTCCGGATTTGTGGTACAATGCCCCCAAATTTGCATGCAGATTTGCCGCAAGATGAGCATTATCAGAGCGAACCTCCCCCAACACCCGGACTGCTTCCTGCACCAGCTCAATTTGCTTTTTGCCGTTTTTCTCAAGGGCTGCACGGCAGTCCAGCAGGCAGGCCCGGTCCGCTGTTGTACCAACCGACTCGTCTGATAAAAGCGTCGTCAATTCCTGGATTACCGCCTGCATACCGGGTTCATAGCGGTACTTGTCCATATACTGGAACACATTCTCCAGGAACCGCAGATACTTGGCAATGTCGTCCCTGCGAATCGTTGCAATGATACTTTCAACGGTGTGGAAAACCTGCTTGTTATTCATGAACTCCAGGCCGTGCATCAGGCTGATCTCCTGCAAGCTATCCAGCATCACCCAGCAGTTACGGACAGAGGGTTTCAGTTCCGCTGCCGCCACTTCCCGGATCATGGGATGCAGCAGAATCTCCCGGTGATTCTTCCGGTGGATGAAACCCATTTCCACCAAATCGTTGATGGTGTTCATATTCTGCTGTTTCATCCATGCCCCAAACCGTCTGGAAGAAATCCCGTTGGCAGGGATGAGGGTCATGCAGCGAAGTATATCCTGCTCTGCGCCGGAGAGCTTATACAAGGAAAACAGGCTGTGAATATGCTCGTAGTAGGTCGCCTTTCTGTTTTTGCCATCCTTTGTGGTGCCAATCTTATCCTCTGCATCCAGGGCAGCCTTTTCCTTTTGGAGCTTGGCAAGCAGTGCCCTGGGTTTCAATAAACCGTTGGCCAGTAACCGAGCCGCCAATTCCACCGCAAAAGTATGCCCGTGAAGCAGACCCACGATTTCTGTCACAATGTCCTGCTTTTTCTCCCCTTCCGGGTAGAACTTGCCTGCCAACTCCAACAAGTTTGCCGGGCTTAATTCCCCCACCTCCAGGCAGATGTGGTTATCATATCGGCTGCGGGTGGTGAACAGAATTCTGCAACGGTACTTCAGCATTACGTCCAGGAACGGATCCTGGGCTGCGGTAACATTGAAATTGTCCACGATCAGCAGAGTATCCTCCCGCAGACTGCGCAGGAATCGATTGTGCCGCTTGAAGCGGGAATCATCACTTTCGCCGGGCATATCCTCCGCAAAGTCCAGATTGGTCACCGCCTGTTTCAGATCGCCGGGGTAATTTACATAGATTGCATTGGTGTATTCCTTGCCGTACTCCTTTGCATACGCCTTTGCAAGCTCACTCTTGCCAATACCGGGGATACCCTGGAGAAACACCTTACTGTGATCCACCAGAAGGGTGTGAAGCCGTTCCAGCTCCTGCTCACGGCCCAGAAACCACCGGCAGGGCCTGGGAATGTCAGTATCAAAAATATAGTCCACCACAGCCGGGGACAGATTTCCCGGTGTCAGAAGCTGCTTTTTCCGTACATCCCGCTTTTCAAAACGGAGCTGCATGGCAAGGCAAAGAACCTCAGTAATAAATACCGCTTCATCCATTTCATCTTCAAAGGAGAATCCCTCTGTCTGTTCCATCTTCTTTTGGGGTGACACATTAGGAGCCTGCAGTACAAGGTCATACAGCTCCTGTGCGGCCATGGCACTGTCCGGCATAAGGGGCAGCAGCCAGTTGTGAATGCGTTGATTCAGTGCCTGCTGGTTTTTCGGGTCTTGATAATGGGTGATTATCACAGGGCTCAGTTTGGCCATACCATTGATCCATCTGCAAACCTGCCCATTGTCAAATTCCAGTGCCGACTGTGAGCCGGAACACACATCCTCGAACAACGACTCCAGGAAATCCGTCTGATTGCCAAAGTTTTCATCCGGAATATTCCGGCGCAGAACCGCCATCACCGATGCAAAATCCAATCGTTCCATTTTTTCACTCCCTCCCTTTTTCAAAGAGTCTTCTTTTATTTCCATTATACAACTTTTTAAGATGTTGTGTAAATAAATTTCGAACATATTTTCGACAGATTTCAACAAAAAACGACACTTCCTATTCATGCAATTCCCGCTCAATTTGCCTTCAATGCAAATTCCTGCATTTCTTTATAGAATATCCTCACAAAGAGCCGATTGCAGATTTTCAAATCATCCCTTTTGCATGATTTGGCTGAAAATTGGCAACACTATAAAGGAGTTTGGAGGTGGACGTTATGGCTGAGTGTACCAAGGAAGAAAATGAAGCAAAAAAACGGTGCGTTGTGGAGAAGATGTGGCTGAATTACTTCAACAATTCTCTTCTGGAAAAAGGGCTCATTACCGAGGCCCAGCATCGGAAAATGAAAATCCAGATCAACAGCCGTAAGGCGTCTGCTTTGGAATAAACTTGAACCGGAGAAGCATCCCATGGATCCTTCTCCGGTTCTTTGTTTCCTGTAGAATCATATTGCTTTTTCGCATTTTTGTTGTATAATACTGATAGTAATGATACAACGAACATCAAAGGAGAATGCAATATGGATATTCATGACCTGAGGCTCTTGCTGAAATCAAAATCCATATACGATATTCCTCTCCGGGTGACTTACTATGCCCGTGTTTCCTCTGAAAGCGACGAGCAGTTGAACTCTCTCGGGAATCAGATCACATACTATGAGGATCTTATCAAGCGAAACAAAAACTGGACTTTTGTTCCCGGTTATATCGATGAAGGTCTGTCCGGTATCTCCACAAAAAAGCGTGAAAATTTCAACCGAATGGTTGAAGATGCCGCAGAGGATAAATTCGATCTTGTAATCACCAAGGAGATCTCCCGTTTCGCCCGTAACACATTGGATTCCATTCAATATACCCGTCAGCTTCTGAATTGCGGTGTGGGTGTTTTCTTCCAGAACGATAACATCAATACCCTGGACGAGGATTCCGAGCTTCGCCTTTCCATCATGTCCTCCATCGCCCAGGACGAGCTTCGCAAGCTGAGCAGCCGTGTAAAATTCGGCCATCAGCAGGCCATCAAGGATCGGGTGGTGCTGGGCAACAGCCGAATCTTCGGCTATGTTAAGGATGGCGGCAGATTGGTCATTGATGAGGACGAAGCAGCCCTGGTTCGGGAATTGTTTGAACTGTATGCAACTGACGAATACAGTATGAAGCAAATTGAAAACATCTTCTGGGAGAAGGGCTACCGCAATCACAACGGAAAAAAAATCGCCCACACGACCATGTCCAACATGATCGCCAACCCCAAGTACAAAGGCTATTATGTCGGCAACAAGGTGAAGGTCATTGATATGTTTACCAAGAAGCAAAAATTTCTCCCCCCGGAGGAATGGGTGATGTTCAAGGATGAAACCGGAGAAATCGTACCCGCAATCGTTTCCGAGGATCTGTGGAATCAGGCAAACGCCATCTTAAAGCGGCGCAGCGATGATGTAAAATCCCGACAGGGTATCTGTAATCATGCCAACCTGCTCACAGGAAAGCTCTACTGCACCTGCTGTGGCGCCGCCTATTACCGCAGAGAATCCAGAGATAGGCAGGGTAACAAAAACAGCCGCTGGGTATGCTCCGGTAAAATAAAAAACGGTGCAGATTCCTGTCCCTCCTTTGCCATCTACGAAGAAGAAATCAAACCTTTGATTCTGGATGTAGCCCGGGATACAAAAGTATTCACCGAGGCACTGATTGAAGAATATGTGCAGCGATTCCAGGCATTGGAGGCCAGCAACGATATACCCAAGCAAATTGAGCAGCAGAAAAGCCGCAGAGAATTGGCACTGAAAAAGAAATCCAAGCTGTTGGAATACAATGTAACCGGTGCAATTTCTGATGCGGACTTCATTGCCATGAACAAACAATGTGCCGACGAGATTGCGGACGCTGAAGCGCAGATCATGGAACTGGAGCAGCAACTGTATTCCAAGGAGGAATTCCGCAAGCAGATCGATGCATTGAAGGAGACCATGCGAGCATTGGAGCAAGCTGCGGCAACCGGTGCCATCACTCCGGAATTTATCAACGAATATATTGATAAAATCTTCGCAACACCGGAAAGTGAGGGAGTAATGCGCCTGGATATTAGGATTTTTACCGGTGAAAGCACCCAACGCTACTTTGAAAAACTCGTTGGTCGTACGGGTCACATTTCTAAGAAGATGTGCCCCACACGAACTTTGAGCTGCACCCGCAACGACCGCACCGCATTGGGACATTCTGTCAGTCTTTCCTACATAGCGGCAGTTTGCGTTTGATTTTGGTGTTTTCTCACCTATGTATATCCTCTACAAATATAAACCACCGCCCCGGTTCTGAAGCGCCAGAACCGGGGCGGTGGTTTCGGAGATAAAATGTCCCCTGATACCATCCCCCTCTTGGCTGAGGACCACCCCATTTCCCCGGAGGAACATTAAGGTGCCGGGGTTGATGCCTGAACTTGTCTGTACTCTCCGGGCAGGCACCCCACCTGTTGCTGAAACTTCTGGTAGAAGAAAGAGATGTTCTGATAACCTACCTTGTTGGAAATATCGGTCACGCTCATGGCGGTATTGCGCAGCAGCCGCTTGGCCACATGGATGCGCTGGCTGGTTACCAGATCCCAGTAACTGGAGCCCGTATGTTTTTTCAAAAGATTGGACAGGTAATTGGAATTGAGGCCAAAGCGCGCAGCTGTATCCGTAAGGGTGCAAGTCTCATAATGGGTCTCGATGTGGTGAAGGACCGCCGCTATCAGGCGATGCTGGGGCGCGTTATCCCGATGATCCATATCAGATTTGTAAACATTGATAATTTCCGAGAGAATCAGGGTAAGCAGGCTGCTGATAATATCCGCGGACACGATGGAAGGAGAATACCACTCACACATGAATTCCCGGATAAATGTGTGCAGGCGCCGGCTGTGCTGCGACTGGAAAATAAGAAAATCCTGGTGCGCCACCTGGTCGTTGAGAGAATCCAGGAAAAAGCTTGTAACAATGCTCTCGGCGGAGAACCGATCAAAAAAATTCCCGGTGAGGTAATCCTTACGGATATTCAGCACCAGCATGATATCATCCTGTCCCAGGGGCTGAATGCGGTGCACCGTGTCATAATTGAGCAAAAGCGTCTGCCCCTCCTGCAGAACATACCGTTTCCCGTTAATATGCTGTACGCATTGTCCGGAATACATATAGTTCAATTCGATGCAGCTGTGGCAGTGTTCAGGGAAGCTTTGAAATCGTGAATGCTTCTTCGCCGTGACCAGTGCTGTCGGATCCAAGTCCTCAATAGAAAAATACAGCACTTTCCGGCCATCTATTTCCCGGGTTTTATATACTTTTCCATAGTCTTTGAAATTTCCCTTCAGATACTCCCGTTCGCTGTCAGTAACGGTGCGTAATAATTTATCCAAAGTATATTGGTTCATAGTCCACCTCTGTTGTGTAAGTTCACCGGGTTTTTTTCATTGTATCAAGGGATATGCCTCGTGTCAAGAACTGTGGTTTGGTCAATAAAAGGCTGTGATATTGTCATAGCAATTCCTTGGCCTATGGTTTAAAATATTTACAACAGATAAGCTTATCCAATCATTCAGATGAAATGGAGGATTCCCCTTATGGTCAAGGATTATCGGCCAACAACACAGGAAATTATGCAAAAAATAGGCGGCGCAGAAAATGTGATTGCCCTCATTCACTGCGTTACCCGTCTGCGCTACACCGTCAAAAGCATGGAGCAGGTGGATGTGGACGGTTTGAAGCGCATTCCCGGCGTGATGGATGTAATCATCAAAAATGACCAGTGCCAGGTAGTAATCGGTCAGAAGGTAAAGGAGTACTACGACACCATTCTGAAGGATTACCCCCAGTTCAATCAAAGCAGCGAGCATACCGAGAGCCCGGCCAACAGCGAAAAGAAATCCGTTCTGAATCTTCTGTTCGAAACCATTTCCGGAATTTTCGTACCCATCCTCGGGGCTCTGGCCGGCGCAGGTATGCTCAAGGGCGTTCTGGTGGCCCTCTCCTCTGCCGGCCTGCTGGCGGCAGACAGCGGAACCTATACACTCTTCTATGCCCTGGCCGATGCCATGTTCTATTTTATGCCCTTGGCTCTGGCAGTCTCCGCTGCCAAAAAGTTCCACGCCAACCCCTTTATCGCCTTTGCGGTGGTAGCCGCCATGGTATACCCCAACATTCTGGCCTCCGCCACCAGCGGAACTCCCCTCCAACTCTTTGGCGTCATCCCCATCCAGACCATGGAGTACACCAATTCCGTGCTCCCGCCCATTATTGTCGTCTATTTCCTTTCCAAGGTGGAGAAGCTGCTTAACCGATTCATTCCTGTCATGGTTCGCACCATTCTGGTGCCGCTGATTTCCATGGTGATCGTATTCCCCATCTCCTTGGGTATCATTGGCCCCGTGGTGCTGCAGCTGAGCAATATTCTGGCCACCATCTTCACCTCTGCATATAACCTCAATCCCGTTGTAGCCGGTGCCATCATCGGCGGACTGTGGACCACCACCATCGTCACCGGCCTGCACTGGGGTATGTTCCCTGTGGTCATGAACAACATCGGTGTATATGGATATGACACTCTGCTCCCCCTGACCATTGCCACCAATTTTGCCTCTGCCGGTGCCGCCTTCGGCGTTTTCCTGAAAACCAAGAACAAGACTGTCAAGGAGATTGCCGGCAGCGCAGCTTTCTCTGCCTTTGTGGGCGGCGTCACCGAACCGGCCGTCTACGGCGTCAACCTGAAGTATAAAAGACCGTTTTACATTGGCTGCATATTCTCCGCCATTGGCGGCGCCATTGTGGGTGCAGCTGCCGCACAGTACACTGCCATCATGGCCGTGTGCGTGGTGACCCTGCCCGCCATTGCCACTTTCCACGGCGGTCTCGCCATGGTGGGTGCCTCTTTGTTCACCTTTGTGGGCACTGCAGTCACCACCTATCTGATTGGATTCAACGATTCCATGATTCACGAGTAAAAGGAGCGCAAAGCACATGAAGTACACAAACCCCGTTATCAGAGGCATGTACCCCGATCCCTCGGTGTGCTGCGTGGACGGCGTATACTATCTGGTGAACTCCACCTTCGAGTATATGCCTGGTATCCCCATCTTCCGCAGCGAGGATCTGGTGAACTGGGAACAGATTGGAAATGCACTGGTAGATGCCCAGGCGGCCGGTCTGGGTGACTGTCCCAGTTCCGGAGGCATCTTTGCCCCCACAATCCGCTGTCACCGGGGACGGTTTTTCATCATCACCACCTACTTCGGCAAAGGTGGGATGCAGAACTTCTTCCTCACGGCGGAGCGTCCGGAGGGCCCCTGGAGCCAGCCGGTGTTGCTGCCCATTGAGGGCATTGACCCCTCTTTGTACTGGGAGGAGGGAAAAACCTATGTGCAATATGCGTGCTTTGGCTCTATCGGCCAGGTGGTGATCGACGAGGCTGACGGCCGGATTCTGGAGGGCCCCCAGGTCATCACCAAAGGATGCGGAGGACGGGACGCGGAGGGTCCCCATATCTTCCGGCGGGACGGCTATTACTATCTATTGTTGGCAGAAGGAGGCACCCGGGAAGGCCACATGGTGACTCTGATGCGCAGCTCCTCCATCTGGGGCCCCTTTCAGCCCTCCCCCTACCTGCCAGTGGTCTCCAACCGGGATTTTGCCCGGGAGCCTCTGCAGTGCGTCGGGCATGCCGACTGGATTCAGGACAGCCGGGGAGAGGATTATCTGGTGGCTTTGGCCACCAGACCTGTAAAGCACAGAAGCGTGCTGGGAAGGGAAACCGTCCTGACCCCCGCCTACTGGACGGAAGACGGATGGCTCCGGGGTGCCTCCCCCTATCTGCCCTGCCAGTGTGAGACCCCATATACCGGCGTCCAACTGGAAAGCCAAAGCTTCTCCATGGATATGCAGGCGGATGGTCTTCCCATGCAGATTATCTCCCCCAGAAAACGCCATGACGAGCTGGTGCGGTTCGAAGACGGTGCCATGCATGTCACCGGCAACGCCTACACCCTCAGCCATGAGGCCAGCCCCGTACTGCTGGCACTGCGGCAAAGCGAGTACAATTTCACCATGGAGACCACACTCTCCTTCCAGCCTCAGGATTGCCGGCAGGAGGCAGGCCTGGCCATGTATCTGGACCCCAACCACCATATCTCCCTGTTCATCACCCGGCGTCCGGTGGAGGGTCAGGAAACCACGGTGCTGGTTCTGCGCAAACAGGCGGACGATCTTGTAAACGAAACCATTGTCCAGCTCCAGGAGGCCTCTCGGATACACCTGCGTATTCAGGGAAGCAAACTAAGATACGATTTCAGCTACACCTCCGGTAGCGAGGAGAATGTGCCGGTAGGCTGGACATATAACAAGCATCTGTCCACCGGCTGCGGAGACTCCCCCAACACCGGTGCTGTAGGCGGCGTGTTCGTGGTGGGCGAGCAGACAGCACACTTCTTCCACTTTACCTACCGGCCTGAAAAGGAGGCGCAGTAATATGGCATTTCCCAAGGATTTCCTGTGGGGCGGGGCAACAGCCGCCAATCAGTGCGAGGGTGCCTATCTGGAGGGTGGCAAGGGTCTGGGCACCGTGGACCTTCTGCCCCTGGGCAAAGCCAGGTTTCCCATAAGCGAGGGAAAAATTACCGGCTATGCCTGCGACCCCCAGGCCTATTATCCCTCCCACAAGGCGGTGGATTTTTACCATCACTACCAAGAAGATATCGCCCTGATGGCAGAAATGGGTTTCAAATGCTACCGCATGTCCATCGCCTGGAGCCGGATTTTCCCCAACGGCGACGATCCTCAGCCCAACGAAGAAGGCCTGGCCTTTTACGACAGAGTATTGGACCAGTGCATCGCCCAGGGTATAGAGCCGGTGATAACCCTATGCCATTTCGATGTTCCGGTGGCGCTGATGGAAAAATACGGCGCTTGGAAAAACCGCATTCTGGTGGAGCTGTTTGAACGGTACTGCGAAACCGTATTCACCCGTTACCGGAACAAAGTCCAGTACTTTATCACCTTTAATGAAATCAATATGGCACTGCATCTGCCCTATGTGGCCGCCGGCGTAGCCGTGGACGGCACCAATGATGAACAGGCGAAGTATACCGCTGTATACCACCAGCTTCTGGCCAGCGCCTGTGCAGTCAGGCTGGCCCGGCGTATAATTCCCCAGGCACGCATAGGCTGTATGCTGGCGGCAGGACAGACCTATCCTTACACCTGTGCACCGGAAGATGTGTGGGAAGCCATGCAGAAGGACCGGGAGGGTTACGCCCTGACCGATGTCCAGATCCGGGGAACCTTCCCCCCTTACCTGCTCCGGCAGCTGAAGCAGAAAGGCATCCGCCTGCCGGAACTTCCCGGAGACCGGCAGTTGCTCCGAGAAAATACTGTGGATTACCTGGCCATTTCCTACTATGCCTCCCGGCTGGCCAGTGCCGACAAGGCCATGGTTCAGGAAATGACCGACGGCAACGTGTTTGCAACCCTGAAAAACCCCCATCTGGAGCGCAGCCAGTGGGGATGGCAAATCGATCCCCTGGGGCTGCGCATCACCCTGAACACCCTGTACGACCGGTATCAGGTGCCCATATTTGTGGTTGAAAACGGGCTGGGGGCACAGGACACACCAGATGAACAGGGAAACATTGCAGACGATTACCGCATCGCCTATCTGTCCGCCCATATCAAAGCCATGGAAGATGCCATTTCCGACGGCGTCCCCGTGCTGGGCTACACCGTGTGGGGATGGATGGACATTATCAGCGCCAGCACCGGCCAGATGAAAAAGCGCTACGGTATGGTCTATGTGGATCTTGACGATTACGGCAGAGGGACCGGGGCTCGTATCCGGAAAAAATCCTTCTACTGGTATCAAAATGTCATAAAAACCAACGGCGCATGTCTGGAATAAACCTGCCGTTTCTGCCTGGCACACCACAACCAAAACACACAAAATTTTCCTCACCGCCATTGGCTTCCTGGCTGCCCCCTGTTGGGGGCAGTTTTTCCTTTTTCTCACCGTCATCCCAGCTTTGAAGATTAGGAACCAGGGCGATTTTTCGGCTGAATTCTATGCAGCTGCTGTATCGGCGCGGTTTGGGCGAATTTGCCGGAAACCGGCCTTTGTCCCCGTGCCCGTTACAGGCAATTTTTAACCTGTCCCACGGTATTGAATGCAGCTGACATCTTCCAATCGTTTTTCTCCCAGGTATATTTTATTCTCCCGAAAGATACTTTGTTTTGGGAGAATATTTCGTGGCAGCTTGACTTTTCTCCCAAAACCAATTATAATCTGGGAGAAAGCATGTGGAGGTGTGAGCAAATGCGGTCATTCGATTATTCCAACTTAATCCATAAAACCTGGGACAGCGAGATCTTGGGACTGGTTGCCCAGATTCACGAATACAAAGGCAGGCAGGAATTGTACCTGAAGCAAAGGCCGGAGGCGTTGGATAAACTGATAGAGGTTTCTAAAATTCAAAGCACAGAAGCATCCAACGAAATCGAGGGAATCCGGACGACCAATACCCGTTTAAAGCAGCTGGTGGCAGATAAGACTACGCCCCGCAACCGGGACGAGGAAGAAATTATGGGTTATCGGGATGTGTTGAACACAATCCACGAGAGCTACCCATACATTCCCATCCGAACGAATTATATTCTGCAGCTGCACCGGGATTTGTTCCAATATTCGGAGAAAGGGATTGGCGGCCACTTCAAGAATACGCAAAATTATTTAAGCGCCACAGATACACAGGGAAACAGCTTTGTGCTGTTTACACCCCTTGCCCCCTATGAAACCCCAGTTGCGGTGGATGCCATATGTGAAAGCTACAATCGCATGGTTGACACCCAGGAATTGGATGTGCTGATTCTCATTCCTGTTTTTATTCACGATTTCCTTTGTATCCACCCATTCAATGATGGAAACGGAAGGATGAGCCGGTTGCTCACCACCTTGCTTTTGTATCGGGCAGGCTATGTGGTTGGCAAGTACATCTCCCTGGAGAGTAAGATTGCCAAAAACAAAAATCTGTACTACGATGCTCTGGAAGCCTGTCAGCATGGGTGGCACGAGAACCGGGATGATCCTGCACCCTTCATCAAATATCTGCTGCGGACAATTCTATCCGCGTACCGGGACTTTGAGGACAGAGTTGACCTTGTGGGGGAAAAGCTTCCGGCTTTGGAGATTGTAAGAGGTGCAGTATATGGCAAAATCGGGAAGTTTACCAAGAGCGATATTATGGAACTTTGTCCTTCCATCGGAAAGACTTCCGTGGAAAGCTCCATCAAGCAGCTGGTTGACCAGGGTGTGTTGGTAAAACACGGCTCCGGCCGTTCCACCTTTTACACCAGGAGCGATGCCGAGTAAGCCAAATTGTAAGAATATTGAACGCAAGCAAACATCCGGTGAATGGGCAACCATCATCCGGGTAGTATTCAGCGGCCCGAAACCCGGGCCGCTGTTTCAATTTCATAGGATTCCTCAAAGCTTTGCCTGTGCCCTTTCCGGCTTCCCGCGCTCCTGCCTATACGGCCATCCGGATTCTGGCGTTATCTCTCGTACTCCCTGTTTCCCGGCTTTTTCCAGAGTTCAGGCGGGGATTCGGAAGGCTGTTCCTGCATCGGTGGAATGGGTTTCTTTTCCTCTTCCAAAAGCAAGTCATCCACGTCCCGCTCCGCTTCCATCATGGTAAAGATGTTATACCTGTTGCCGTGGGCTTCCTTCAGACGGGATCGGGCATCCTGGGTATATAGCTTTCGCAGAAGCTGTCGCTGGGTATAAAGTTCGGCTTTGTCCATGCTCTCCGCTTCTGTGGTCAGTTCCCGGAATTGTGCCAATGCCGCGTCCAATTCCGCCTGATACTTTGCCTCCGTCTGTTCCAGCCGCCGCAGGGAGCTTTCCATGGAGGTCACCCAATTTTTCACTTCTTTCATGCCCTGATCCTCGGTTTTCTCGAAGCGGCTGAGAATCATAGCCTTTTCGCTGCGAAGTTCCTCAATGTCCTCGGATAATTGCGCAATCCCCTTTGCCAGTTCCCGATGTTTCAGAATATTCAGCACAGGGGTTGCTTTCTTTTCCTCCAGTAAAACCTTTCGCTCCCGGCTTAGAGTTTTGATCTGACCTACAAGGTCGGAATACTGCCGGAGTACCGGCAGCACATCTGCCAGGGTATTCTTAATGCTGCGCCGGTTGGCTTTTGTGTGCAGGATTTGATAGCGGAAGATCAGCATATTCCGCCGCAAAGATTCCAGGGCCTCGGCGATGGCGGGCACCGTATTTCTCACAGCCTTTGCGATTTTTTCATAGATGCTTCGCAGCTCCCGCAGCAGCTTGTTATCTGCCTTGATTTGCCGGTTCAGTTCGCAGCGGTCTGCGATGAAGCCCTGCTGCTCCATGGCTCTTGCCGTCACACCCTCATGGATGGTTGGTTGTTCTGGGATGCCTCGTTCTGCATGGCTGCGGTGGTCAATCCTCGCTTCCGCCCCTACCCGCTCCAGGTGGCGGTTGGTCACATCGGCCCAGGCAGAGCGCCACAGCACCAACTGTTCATCGCTGTTCCACCGGGCAGCGATGGGATTCTGCCGCCCGAAGCGGGTGCTTTTTGGTGTTTTGGATGCCCGTTCCAATCCTCTTGCCTGTGCCTCCGATGGGGTCATATATTCTTTTTTCCTGCCCAACATATAGGGATACTGTTTCTCCCAGCCCTCCTTCTGGGCCTGCCGGAACTCGGCGCCGGTGAAGCCCATTTCCTCGCCGTTCCGGACGCACAGATATTCCTTTTCTGTTTTGTACTGCCACTGCCCATTTTCAGCCAGGGGCCGCACGGTAACCATGATGTGGGCATGGGGGTTGTGTCCGTCCGTATCGTGAATGCAGACATCGGCGCACATTCCGTCTGCAACAAAATTCTCTTTGATAAATTCCGTCAGCAATTTTTGCCACTGCGTTTTTCCCATCTCAATAGGCAAGGCAACAACAAACTCTCTTGCCAATCGGCTGTCCTTGGTTTTCTCATTTTCTTCCACTGCGTTCCAAAGCTTGCTTCGGTCTGACCATTCCGGCGGGGCATGCTCCGGCAGAAATATTTCCTGCCAGACAAGCCCCTGCTTTCGTGTGTAGTCATGCTCCACGCCATCATAGTCATTTTTGATTTGGGAGCAGCTCATATAGGCCGCAGCAGCCACGGCGGAGCGTCCGCCGCCACGGCTGACCACCTTGGCCTCCAAATGATAAATTGCCATCGTCTTCTATCCTTTCCAAAGGGCTGCCGTGAAACGGCAGCCCTTCTTTCGTATTGGATGCCAACGGGTACGTCACGAAACGCGACGTACCTCCGGCAGGGGTGGAACGATTTGTTACACCCCTGTATCTGTGTCAAGCTGCCGGTAGCAGGTTGGCACAGGCAGGCGGCGGGATGGCAGTATCCCCCCCTGTGCCGACTGCATGGACAAGGCTGGCAGTTTGGCAGAAATGCAGCCTTGTCCATACCCTCGAAGAGCGCACGTGGCCGACCAACGGGAGGGATACCACCGCCTGCTTTTGCAGGTGGTGAGTAAGTGCGCCCTTCGGGAAGCCTACGTCCGTTCTCAACCCTCGTTTTTCGTTTCTTTTGTACTTAACCGCTGTTCCAGAATCCCTTTCAGCGCTTCCAAATCCATGTGCTGCGACTGGGGAAATACGCTCTCCAAAATCGCACCTTCCTGGATCAGCCGCCGGGTTCTGATACTTCGTTCCTTCTTCCGGTTCCGTGCCTCCGCTTCCTCCATGCGGTGCTTTACCTGTAAGAGTTTCTTTTCCTGCTCCGTCATACTGCCACCTCCTCCAATAGCTGCTTTGCTCTTGCCAAGTTTTCCGCCATGTTCAATTTCCGGATATTCTGATCGTTCACCTTGATCGCCGTACACCGTTCCAGTACCCGGTCATAGATTCTCGCCCTTGCAAGGTCTGTGGGATTTTTCAATTCGTCCACGGTCAGATTGGTGGTCACGATCAGGGGAAGCTGGCTGCGGTATCGGCTATCGATGATATTGAACACCTGCTCCCGGGCAAACTCCGAATTACGCTCCACACCCAGATCGTCGATAATCAGCAGCGGAAAGGAATTAAAAAGATTGATATATGTGTTCCGGTCACCGGAGTACATATCGGTCAGCTTGTTCAATAGTCTTGCAAAGTTGGTCATCATCACCGGCACACCTTTATCCAAAAGGGCATTGGCAATGCAGCCGGCGATAAAGCTCTTACCGGTTCCTACATTCCCCCACAGGAGCAAGCCCATGGAGGATTTTCGGAACTGGTCCCAGTTCTCCACAAACCGCTTTGCCATATTCATCTGTCTGGGGTTGTACCCCAGATCATTTTCAAAAGTGTGCTTCCGCAGCACTGGGTCGGTCAGTCCCACTCTGCGGTTCTTTGCAACCGCATCCAGAAACTCCCGATGCTTTCGTTCCTGTTCCCGCTGCTCGTATGCCGCCATCTGGCAGGCACACATACATCGGGGTTCAAACAGCTTTCCGGTCATTTGGAGCCGTTTCTGTCGGGGTGTATGGCATCGGCTGCAATAGATCAGCTTGCTTTCTTCATCCAGGTACTCGTCCTCCCGGAGCTGTACCGGCAAATCTGTGATGATTGGATTCATAGGCTATCTCCCTCCTCATAGTCGTAGCTTCTCATAGGTTTTTCCTTTGTTTTTCTCTGCTTATTACTTGTGGACAGTTTCTTGTCTGTCTGAGGCTTAATACTTGTCCATCCGGTGGGACAGTTTTCTGTCGGTATCTGTACATAGATTTTGTTGGGCAGTCCTGCCCCCTGCCGCTTACGGGAAATGAGATTCTTCTGCTCCAGCACTGCCAAAGCATTCTTTACGGTCATTTCGCTTTTCCCGCTGGTGCTGGCCAAGTCTGCAATGGTGTAGTAGATGAACACATGACCTTTCTCATCCTCCCATCC
>DVGG01000056.1 GCA_018712825.1 Candidatus Faecousia excrementipullorum
CTGAGAAATGAGTATAATAAAATAGTTATATTATGAGATTTGGCAGGTTTTACCATGGGAAAAACGAAACAAGAACAATATGGCAATTCCAGCATTTCCATGCTGAAAGGGGAAGAACGGGTAAGAAAACGCCCGGCTGTTATCTTTGGTTCCGATGATCTGGAAGGCTGTAAGCATGCAGTGTTTGAAATTCTGTCCAACGCCATCGACGAGGCCAGAGAGGGCTACGGTGATACGGTAATTGTCACCCGGTATCAGGACCTTTCTGTGGAAGTGGAGGACTTTGGCCGTGGCTGCCCTGTGGACTACAACGAAAAAGAAAAGCGGTTCAACTGGGAACTGGTATTCTGCGAGATGTATGCCGGCGGCAAATACGGGGAAAACGGAGAGAACTACGAGTACTCCCTGGGCCTGAACGGCCTGGGCTCCTGCGCCACCCAGTATGCTTCGGAGTTTTTTGACGCCACCATCCGCCGGGACGGCTTCCGCTATGATTTGCACTTTGAAAAGGGCAGAAATGTGGGCGGCCTGAAAAAAGAGCCCACCGACCGGAAAAAGACCGGCTCCGTATTCCATTGGAAGCCGGACAAAGAGGTATTTACGGATATTGACATTCCGGCAGACTACTTCCGGGATGTGCTGCGCCGTCAGGCGGTAGTGAATAAAGGCATTACCTTCCGGTTCCGTAACCAGGTAGGCGGCAAGTTTGAAACGGAGGAGTATTGCTATCCCGACGGCATCCGTCAGTATATTGAGGAACTGGTAGGGGATAATGCCTTTACCATGCCGGTGTACTGGGAGGCAGAGCGCCGGGGCCGGGATGCGGAAAACCGCCCGGAAATGAAGCTGAAAATTACTGCCTCCTTCTGCTTCAGCAAGCAGGTAAGCCACACGGAGTACTATCACAACTCCTCCTGGCTGGAGTACGGCGGCAGCCCGGACAAGGCGGTGCGCTCCGGCTTCGTGGCGGCCTTTGACAAGTATCTGAGGGACAACAACAAGTACACCAAGAACGAAAGCAAAATCATTTTCCAGGATATTCAGGACAGCCTGGTGATTGTGACCAACTGCTTCTCCACCATCGGCTGCTTTGAAAACCAGACCAAAAAATCCGTAAACTCCAGGTTTACCCAGGAGGCTATGACGGCTTTCTTCAAGGAGAACCTCCAGGTTTGGTTTTTGGAGAACAAGCAGGATGCAGACCGGGCTGCGGAGCAGATTCTGGTAAACAAGCGGGCCCGGGAGTCGGCGGAGCGGACCAAGACCAGCGTGAAGAAAAAGCTCTCCGGCAATCTGGATATTGCCAACCGGGTGCAGAAATTTGTGGACTGCCGCAGCCGGGATGCCTCTGTCCGGGAGCTGTATATCGTGGAGGGCGACTCCGCATTGGGCTCTGTCAAGCTGTCCCGGGATGCGGAGTACCAGGGCATTATGCCGGTTCGTGGTAAGATCCTCAACTGCCTGAAGGCCGACTACAACAAGATTTTCGCCTCACCCATTATTACGGACCTGATCAAGGTGCTGGGCTGCGGCGTGGAGATTCAGGGACGGAAGCTGAAGGATCTGTCCAGCTTTGACTTAGGGAGCCTCCGGTGGAACAAGGTGGTAATCTGTACCGATGCGGATGTGGACGGCTTCCAGATTCGTACCCTGATTCTCACCATGCTCTACCGCCTGTGTCCCACTTTGATTCGGGATGGATACGTGTATATTGCAGAATCGCCTCTTTTTGAGATCACCTGCAAGGACAAGACCTGGTTTGCCTATAACGAGTCGGAAAAGGTGCAGATTTTGCAGCAGCTGGAAGGGAAGAAGGTAACCTTGCAGCGCTCCAAAGGTCTGGGTGAGAACGACCCGGAGATGATGTGGATGACCACCATGAATCCGGAGACCCGGCGGCTCATCAAGGTCATGCCGGAGGATGCGGAGCGTACCAGCTACTACTTTGATATCCTGCTGGGGGACAACATCCAGCAGCGGAAGAATTTTATTGCGGAAAACGGCGCCAGATATCTGGAACTGGCGGATATTTCTTAAGAGAGGTTCCCAATGGCACGAAAAAAACAAGAACCGGAAAAGAAAAAAGTGAATACCGACGGCATCATGGGTCTGCATGGCTCCACTACAGAGCAGCCCATTTCCGAAACTCTGGAAATCAACTATATGCCCTATGCCATGTCGGTGATTGTATCCCGGGCCATTCCGGAGATTGACGGCTTCAAGCCTTCCCACCGGAAGCTCCTTTATACCATGTATAAAATGGGCCTTTTGAACGGTGGCAGAACCAAGTCTGCGAATATTGTGGGTCAGACCATGCGGCTGAACCCCCACGGCGACGCGGCAATCTACGAAACCATGGTCCGTCTGGCCAAGGGCAATGAGACCCTTCTGCACCCCTTCGTGGATTCCAAAGGAAACTTCGGTAAGGTCTATTCCCGGGATATGGCCTATGCCGCCTCCCGCTACACCGAGGCCAAGCTGGACAGCTTCTGCAATGAGCTGTTCCGGGATATTGACTTTGACACGGTGGATATGGTGGACAACTATGATGCCACCATGAAGGAGCCCAGCCTCCTGCCCACCACTTTCCCCAATGTGCTGGTTTCTGCCAACCAGGGCATTGCCGTAGGTATGGCCAGCAATATCTGCTCTTTTAACCTGGCGGAGGTATGCCAGACCGCCATTGCCCTCATGGAAAATCCCCAACACGATATTCTCCAGACCCTGCCCGGCCCGGACTTTTCCACCGGCGGAGAGCTGCTCTTTGATGAGGCGGCTACCCGGGAGATTTACGCCACGGGACGGGGCAGCTTCAAGCTCCGGGCCAAGTGGAACTATGTCAAGTCCGGCAATCTGATTGAGATTACCCAGATTCCCTACAGCACCACCACGGAAGTCATCATGGATAAGGTTGCGGAGCTGATCAAGGCGGGGAAAATCAAGGAAATCGCAGATATGCGTGACGAGACGGATTTGGGCGGCCTGAAGCTGACCATTGATTTGAAGCGAGGGGTGGAGCCGGAAAAGCTGATGCAGAAGCTGTTCCGCCTGACACCCTTGCAAGACAGCTTCCCCTGTAATTTCAACATTCTCATTGCCGGAATGCCCCGGGTAATGGGTGTGGGTGAGATTCTGGAGGAGTGGACAGCCTGGCGTACCCAGTGCGTCCGCCGCCGCCTTTACTTCCAGGTTCAGAAAAAGCAGGACCGACTCCATTTGCTCAAGGGCCTGGAGCGGATTCTGCTGGATATTGATAAGGCCATCGCCATCATCCGGGAGACGGAACTGGAAGAGGAAGTGGTGCCCAACCTGATGATTGGCTTTGGGATTGATGAAATTCAGGCAAATTACGTGGCGGAAATCAAGCTGCGGAATATCAACAAAGAGTATATCCTGAAGCAGACCAAGGCCATCGCCCAACTGCAGCAGGAGATTGCCCAGCTGGAAGCTACCCTCAACAGCCCCAAAAAGCTTCAAAACGTCATCAAAAAGGAACTGGAGCAGGTGGCGGCCAAGTACGGTCAGCCCCGGAAAACCCAGATTGTATACGATGTGCCCGAAGCCGGTCAGGAAGACCCCCAGGAGGAGATTCCCGATTATCCTGTGACGGTGTTTGTCTCCAAGGAGGGTTACCTGAAGAAGATCACCCAGGCATCTTTGCGGATGTCCGGCGAGCAGAAATTCAAGGAAGGCGACACCCTTTCCTTCTCTGCGGAGGCTACCAACCGTTCTGAGATTCTGGTGTTTACGGACCGCTTCCAGTGCTACAAATCCCGCCTGTCGGACTTTGAGGACGGCAAAGCCTCCCAGTTGGGAGATTATCTGCCCACCAAGCTGGAGATGGAGCAGGGGGAAAGTGTGGTACAGGTGGTACTTCCCGGAAGCTACCAGGGCTTTGTACTGTTCTGCTTTGAAAGCGGTAAGCTGGCCAAGGTACCTCTTTCGGCCTATGAAACCAAAACCAACCGCCGGAAGCTGACGGGAGCCTACTCCGACAAGAGCCCTGTAAAGTCTGTGCTGTCCTTTGAGGAGGATAGTCAGATTGCCCTGTATTCTTCTGACGGTCGGGCACTGGTGGTGTCTACGGCCCTTATGTCCCCCAAGACAACCAGAAATACCATCGGTGTTTCCGTGCTGACTTTGCGTAAAAAGGCGGTGCTGGACCGGGTTTTGCCCTTTGATGACAGCGGAATTGTAAATGCCGCCAGATACCGCAGTAAGAACATTCCAGCTGCCGGTGCGGTATTGAAGGACGAGGATGTATCCCAGAAACAGATTGCATTTGATGTGTAAAGGTGGAATTCTTGTATGGAGAGAAAGGACTTTCTTTTTGCAAGCCTGAGAACGATTATAGGCTGCGCCCTGTTTGCAGTGGGATTCAATATTTTCCTGGCTCCCAGTGAACTCAATGCCGGCGGAATCTCCGGCCTTGCCATGGTGGTGGACCAGGTGCTGAAAACCGGCTCTGTGGGTGTTGTGGCGGCGGTGATGAATGTGCCGCTTTTTGCCATCGCCGGACTGAAAATCGGTAAGAAATTCTTCTGGGGTTCCTTTGTGGGAATGGCTTTTCTATCCTTATTCATAGATCTGCTGACGTTTTTGCCCCGGCCGGAACTGGACCCGCTGCTGGGTGCTCTGTATGGCGGCGTAATCTGCGGCTTTGGTTTGGGTCAGGTATTTGCTGTGGGGATGTCCACCGGCGGCTCGGATATCGTTGTCCGTCTGATGAAGAAGAAATGGCCCTATCTGCCTATTGGATTTTTCACCACGGCTTTTGATGCCTTTGTGGCGATTTTAACCGGCGTGGTATTCCAGGATTTTACCAAAACCTTGTATAGCGGCATTACCATTTTCATAACCGGACAGATGATCAATATGGTGGTCTACCGTTTTGATTATTCCAAAGTGGTTTGGATTATTTCCAAGAAACATGCCCAGATTGCCCACGAGGTGGGGTTGCAGCTTCACAGAGGCTCTACCTACTTTCATGGTCAGGGAGCTTACAGCGGCAAGGAGACCCAGGTGATTTTGACTGCTGTCAAACAACAGCAGATTGCAGAGCTGAAAGATTTGGTTGCCCAAATCGATCCGGATGCCTTTGTGATTGTTCAGGAGGCTCACCAGGTCCTGGGAGATGGATTCCTTCATTATTCCAAGGACGCTCTGTGAGGAGAAAGGAGCACGCCATGAAAAGATGGACAGGGATTATCTTATTGGCTTGGATATGCCTGCTTCTTTCCGGCTGTGATTTTTGGCTGAACGGCAGCTATAGCTCCGTTACGCCGAATCAGGGGAATACAACGGCGGGCAATCAGGGAGATGAGGAAATTTATTCCTATGGAGACTTGCGGGAAGCTATGGAGAATATGGTTGAATTGGGTGTGCAAAAAGTTACGTTTTCTGCTTCCCGCTTCGATGCCAAAACCTTGGAAACCTATATGCAAAGAGTCACGGAACATATTATAGCGAATAATCCCGTGGGAAATTTTGCCGTTGAGCAAATATCTTATGATGTGGGCAGCAGCGGAGGCAGGCAGGCCATTGGAGTGAATATCACTTATAGCCGAACAAAAGCAGAAATACTGGGTATGCCAGTGGTGGCAGATATGGATGAGGCTGTTGAGCAAATCCAGAATGCTCTGGCAGACTGTGAAGCAAGTCTGGTGATGCGTGTGCAGGCCTATGAGCAGATGGATATTGTCCAGATGGTTCAGAGCTACGGGGCGCAAAATCCCCACATCTGCGTGGAAATTCCCCAGGTTTCCGTGAGTACCTACCCGGAATCCGGAATTGATCGGGTCGTAGAGCTGTCCTTTGTGTATAAAAACAGCCGCGAGGTGCTGCGGAGTATGCAGCAAACCGTCCAGGATTCCTTTACAGCCGCTCAAAAAAGCCTGAAAGCGGAGGATACTGCCCTTGTAAAAATCGGAAAACTGTATTCCTATGTGATGGAGCGGCATGAAAATACAATGGATACATCCATAACACCGGCTTACAGTGTTCTTCGGTATGGCGTTGGAGACAGTAAAGCCTTTGCAGAGGTATATGCCGCCCTAGGCCGTTGGGTGGGGCTGGACTGTGAAACGATTACAGGAACCCGGAACGGTGAGGCCTGGTGCTGGAATGTGATCTGCATTGAAGGTACCTATTACTATCTGGATCTGGTGCAATGCTGGAAGAGTCAAACCTACCAGCTAAAGACCTTTGATCAGATGACGGGATATGTATGGGATTACTCTGCATATGGGGAGGACGGACCCCCTGCCGGCGAGCAAATCCCCACAGTGCCGACCGAGGAGACACGGTCCCCGGAGGAAGAAGCGGAAGGGGAGACCCTTCCCCAGGAGCCGATTCCCTCGGAGGAGGCTACAACACCTCCTCAGGAGCCGGCTCCCACCGAGGAAATACCGACAGATACTCCGGAATAACCACCCGGATTGGCGTCAGGAAGAATTATTTATATTTTTGAAAAAAAGTGTTGACTTATGAAAAAAATGTGCTATAATTCTTCTTGTTCCGCGGGTGTAGCTCATCCGGTAGAGCGCCACCTTGCCAAGGTGGAGGTAGCGAGTTCGAGCCTCGTCACCCGCTCCATAAAAAGCAGATGCTGTCAAGCATCTGCTTTTTTCTTTTGCAGTTTTTCTCCTTCCTGGCAGCATTTGCGATTGTGCTGCCGGGATTTCCGTAAATGGGTCAGTTTATTGGGAAAATCTCTGGTATATTCCGCCGTCGATTCCCTTGAATCCACCGGATAGTCCTCTATATACTGTAAAAACCGGAAGAAAGGGGAATCCAATGATGACTGTGAAAGTGACGTTATTTCGGGGATTGCTGCTGTTTCTCAGTGTGACAGGAGCTGTTTTGTCAGGAAGCTTATTGCTTGTCCAGGCTTCCATGGGTACAGGAGGACAAGGGGCCACGATTGCGGTGCTGGGTACCCAACCGGAAACCACAGCCGCCGTTTTGCAGGAACTTACATTTCCTTACTGCCTGGGAAACGACATTTGGATTGAGATGGTCACAGGTTATGAAGGCTTGTATACAGAAGACGAAAGCATGGAGCCGATTGTCGACGGGGCTGCGATTGTGCTTTACAACGGCGGCGAAAGAATGCTGGAGGATGTGGAAGTAACGCTGGCGACAGACAGGGATGATCTGGTCTTTTCCGGGACGTATCTTCCCCCCGGGGAACGGACGATGATTCTGGCCCAGGAGAAAGGGCTATACACCAATCAAAAGATATTAGGTGCGGAAGTAAAATATGACTTGGTGGAAACACCATGGGCTCAGACCATTGCTTTTACGGACTGGGATGAAAAGGGGCTGCTCCTTGTGAACACAGGGACAGAGACTGTGGCAGACATTACAGTCCTTTATAAGACCTATTATAAAGAGCTGGGGTTCTATCTGGGGGGACTGACTTACCAGGCCTATGCCGGGAGCCTGGAGGCAGGGGAGGACACCATATTGCCCCTTTCAAATTATGCCTCCGGTTACAGCAGGGTGATACTGGTGGTATCTCAGACAGAATAAAAAGCAGCCAGGAAAAAATCCTGGCTGCTTCCTATGTATCAAAGGACCTTGGACAAAAAGTCCTTCAGACGGGGATTCTGGGGATTGCCGAAAATCTCCTGGGGGGATCCCTGTTCCACCAGCTTGCCTGCGTCCATAAACAAGACCCGATTGGCAACTTCCCGGGCGAAGCCCATTTCGTGGGTGACGATGACCATGGTCATGCCGGCGTCTGCCAATTCCCGGATAACGGAGAGTACTTCGCCTACCATCTCCGGGTCCAGAGCGGAGGTGGGTTCGTCAAAGAGCATAACCTCCGGCTCCATCATCAATGCCCGGACAATGGCCACACGCTGCTTCTGACCGCCGGAGAGCTGGATGGGATAGGCATCCCCCCGGTCTCCCAGCCCAACCCGGTTCAAAAGGGTCAGCGCCTTTTCCTTGGCTTCATCCACCGGCATATGCTTTACCTTTACAGGGGCCAGAATCATGTTGTCCAGAATGGTCTTGTGGGGAAACAGATTGAAATGCTGAAATACCATACCCATCTTCTGCCGGTGGATATTGATGTCCACCTTGACCTTCTTTCCGGTTTTGGGATCCTTGTAGCTATCCTTGGTAATGTCAATACCATGGAAGACAATCTCCCCTTCATCCAGAGTTTCCAGCAGATTCATACTCCGCAGCAGGGTGCTCTTACCGGAACCGGAGGGGCCGATGATGGCCACCACGTCCCCCTTGCTGATATCCACGGAAACATCGTTCAGGGCGTGGAGAGTGCCTTTGTTGTAGGTTTTCCGGACATGTTTTACTTGAATCAGCTTATCGTTTGTCGCCACGGCTCATCTTCCTTTCAAAGTGCTGAATCACCTTCGAGGTGGGGAAGGTCAGACAGAAATAAATGCAGGTTGCTACAATCAGGGGCTCTGCCATAGAGAAGGTTGCGGCCGTTACAGAGTTGACGGCACCCATAATATCCTGAACACCGATGGTCCAGGCGATGGAGGATTCCTTGATTATCGTTACAAATTCATTGGCAATGGCCGGCAGAATATTTTTCATGGCCTGGGGCAGCACAATATAGCGCATATTCTGCCATGCGGTAAGACCCAGACTCCGGGCGGCTTCTGTCTGGCCCATATCCACAGACTGAATGCCGGAGCGGACAATTTCACACAGATATGCGCCGGAGTTCAGGGACAGGGCAATCACGCCGGGGATAAACCGTTCAAAACGAATGAAGCCGAAAAGCTTAAAGGTGGGCAGAGAGACACCGGCCAAGGCCACGTGATAGATGAGGAACAGCTGCACCATCATGGGCGTTGCCCGGAACAACTCCACATAGGTGGTGGCAACAAATCTGAGAGGCTTGAATTTTGCAAGGCGCATGGTGGCAAGAACCAGTGCCAGGATGAAGCCTGCCACAACAGACAGGGCAGAAAGGGAGACAGTACAGACCAAACCCTCCCAGAAAAGCTGCATGTACTTAAAGGTCTTCAAAAAATTATTCCAGGAAATCAACAGAAATACTCCTTTCACGCCACTACCCCGGAAGGACAGCCTTCCGGGGAGGGGCAGATATTCAATGGTTTAACTGGTTATTTATTCGGCAGGAGTCTGATCCTCATCCAGCAGACCCTCATGGATATTGCCGGAAGCCAGCTCGGAAGCTTCGGTAACAAACTGCTCCAGAGAACCGTCAGCAATGGCGTCCTGAATACACAGGTTGATGGCAGCCAGCAGCGGGCCGTTACCTTTGCAGACACCGATTACGCTGCCTTCAGCTTCGTAAGGCACATCCAGAACAACGGCCAGATCCGGATAGTTCTTGGCGTAGGCCTGAGCGGGAAGGGTTTCGATGTAGGCACCGTCCAGCTTGCCGGAAAGCAGCTCTGCGATGATGTCGGTAACCTTGCTCAACTCCACAATATCAGCATCGGGAGAGTTTTCCTTTGCCAGGTCGGCCTGGATGGAGCCCAGCTGAGCACCAATCTGATACTCGGCTTTGTTGGTGGAAGCCAGATCGGGGAACAGATCCTTATTGGCCTGAACGGTCACAAAGGACTGGCCGCCTTCGTAGTAGACGTCGGAAAAGTCCATAGCATCTTCCCGTTCGGGGTCGGGGGAATAACCGGCCATACCGATGTCTGCCTTCTTGGCTGCCAGCTCGGTGATGGTGCCCTTAAAATCCATGGGGATGATTTCCAATTCCATACCCAGCTTGTCAGCGATGTACTGAGCCAGTGCAATGTCGAAGCCGGCCAGGGTGGGATTGTCGTTTTCGTCCAGTGCGTAGAACTCATAGGGGGCGAAGTCCGGGCTGGTCACCATGGTAAGCTTACCTTCGTTTACGGTCTGGATCAGAGGAATCAGCTCTTCCAGGGTCATGGAGGAGTAGTCAGTGGTATCCTGGGACTCCTTGGGGGCACAGCCTGCCAGCATGCCCAGTAGCATCAGAGCGGAAAGCGCCAGGGCAAATAACTTTTTCATAACCATTTCTCCTTTTTCAAATCCCAAATCTCTCGGGTGAATTTATGTGTGTATTATAATACGAATAATATTCATCGTCAACTGTAAAAAAATACAAAACAACAGGAAAGCTTAAATGGAATATAGAGATAATTCACAGGAATATTCATAAGTTATATGAATATTCCAATATATGCAAAAATTATACAATGAATAAATGCATAAAAAACGTGCATATGAGAATAGGAGCGGGCTTTATGGCCGGCTATAAATTTGTGTTGTAAAAAAAGGAAAACTATTATATAATACTAAGGTTAATAAAATCGGAGGGTGTGGCCCTATGCAAAATAAATGTGAAGAACTAAAAAAATATCTCAAGCCTGGAAAGCGGGTGCATCTGATTGGAATCGGCGGTGTGTCCATGCGTCCTCTGGGACTTGTACTTCAGGGAATGGGTTTGACGGTAACCGGCTCCGATATGAATTCCTCGGTTTCCACCGATGAGCTGATTGACAAAGGTATCCAGGTGTATATCGGTCACCGGCAGGAAAATATCCGGGGAGCGGACTGCATTATCCGTACCGCTGCCGCCCATAATGACAATCCGGAGATTGCCGCAGCCCGGGTGGCTGGCATTCCTGTTTTCGAACGGGCCCAGGCCTGGGGCGTTATCATGCAGGCATATAAAAATGCCGTATGCGTAGCCGGTACCCACGGAAAGACCACCACCACCTCTATGGTGACTCATATTCTGATGGAAGCTAACGTGGACCCCACCGTGATGATTGGCGGCTATTTGCCCTTGCTCCGGGCAGGGCACCGGGTAGGGAAGGGAGATACCATCATTCTGGAGAGCTGCGAGTATTGCGACTCCTTCCTGAATTTCTTTCCCACCTTGTCTGTGATTTTGAATATTGAAGCGGATCATCTGGATTATTTCAAGGATCTGGCGGATATTCAGAAATCCTTCCGGAAATTTGCCCAGCTGTCCAGCGGCGGCATTCTTGCCAACGGAGATGACCCCCATGTGCTGGAGGCGTTGAAAGGTCTGGACTATGTGAGCTTTGGCCTGAATCCCAACAACCGGGTACATGGAGAGAATATTCACCCCGACTGGCGGCACCTGGATGTGTACTGTGACGGCGTCTTTTATACCCACCTGGATTTGAATGTACTGGGTCGGCACAATGCCCTTAATGCCATCGGTGCAGCCGGTGCAGCCTGGATGCTGGGAATTCCCGGGGAAGCAGTAACCCGTGGCCTTGCAGCTTTTTCCGGAGCGGAGCGGCGGATGCAGTATAAAGGCACCTACCGGGGGGCAGATATTTATGATGACTATGCCCACCATCCGGATGAGTTGGCAGCAACCATTGATGCTGTGGCTACCATGCACTATGACCGGGTGATTCTGGCCTTCCAGCCCCATACCTATACCAGAACAAAAGCTCTGTTTTCGGATTTTGTACGGCAGCTGAAGCGGGTGGATAAGGTGGTTCTGGCGGAGATTTACGCCGCCCGGGAGCGCAATACCGTGGGAATCTCCTCCAAGGACCTGGCGGACCAGATTCCCGGAGCGGTATACTGTGAAACACTGCCGGAGGTTACCTCCTATCTGGGCTCTGTTGCCCGGAAGGGGGATGTGATTCTGACCGTGGGCGCCGGTGACATTTACCGGGCCGGAGAGGCCTTGTTAAAGGATGCAAACTAAAGCATTGGGAGTTTGGAGGTAACGTATGCGTAAAATCAATGTGTTGGTTCTGTTTGGCGGTATGAGCCCGGAGCATGAGGTTTCCCTGCGCTCCGCAGAGTCGGTGCTGAACCATATGTCCAAGGAAAAATATAATATTCTTCCTGTGGGAATTACCAAAGAAGGCGCATGGATTCTTTATGGCGGGCACGACTATTCCCAGCTGCCCAGCGGCTTGTGGACGGAGCATCCCGGCAATCGCCCGGCTGCCATTTCTCCCATTCGGGGACAGGGCCTTCTGTGCTTTGAAGGAGACTGTTTGGTGCGTCAGTCTGTGGATGTGGTGTTCCCGGTTCTCCATGGAGAGAACGGTGAGGACGGAGCCATGCAGGGCTTGCTGCAGTTGGCCGGTATCCCTTATGTAGGACCCCATGTGTCTGCCTCTGCGGTAGCCATGGACAAGACCCTGACCAAGCTGGTGGCTGACAATGCAGGCATTACCCAGGCAAAGTGGCAGCTTGTACGCAACAGCGATTTGAATAACCGCGTCGAGCAGATTGTTGACCAGCTGGAAACCCGTTTTACCTATCCCATGTTTGTAAAGCCTGCGGGAACCGGCTCCTCTGTGGGCGTATCCAAGGCCACTGACCGGGCAACGCTTATGGACGCTCTACTTTCTGCCGGTGTGTATGATGACAAGATTCTGGTGGAAGAATTCATCCACGGTAAGGAAATCGAAGTGGCCGTTATGGGCAATGACAGCCCGGTGGCCTCCATCTGCGGAGAGATTGATTCCGGAACGGAATTCTATGATTATGAGGCCAAGTATATCACGGACACTTCTGTTGCCTACATCCCTGCCCGGATTCCGGAGGATGTGGCAGAGCAGGTCCGGGATCAGGCGGTTCGGATTTACTCTGCAATCGGCTGCCAGGGCCTGAGCCGGGTAGACTTTTTCGTAACCTACGAGGATAACCGGGTGGTATTCAACGAAATCAACACCATTCCCGGCTTTACCTCCATTTCCATGTATCCCAAGCTGTTTGCTGCCAGCGGCATTCCCTATGAGCAGCTGATTGATGAGCTGCTGCAGCTGGCGATGGAGGCCTGCAAATGAGAAAAGATGTGGTTCTGAGTCTGCGGGGACAGCAGAACTATGTGGACCAGGAGCCGGAAATCATTGAGTTGGTGACAGAGGGAACCCTGGAATCCACAGAGCGGGGCTGGATTATCCGCTACGAGGAAAGTGACCTGACCGGCCTTTCCGGTGTGACCACGGAATTTTCCGTGGAGCCGGAGCAGGTGGAACTGAAAAGGACCGGAAAGCTCAACTCCCATATGGTTTTCCGGGAGGGTGTTCACCACGATTCCCTTTACCAGCTGGAGTTTGGCGCACTGATGATTACGGTCTGTGCAAACAAAATTCGCAGCGATTTGACAGAGAACGGCGGAACAGTGGACTTGGTCTATGGAATTGAGATTGAGCAAACTGCCGCGGGTCAGGTGGATTATCACCTGGATGTAAAAGTGAAAAATGCTTGATTGGGATAAAAAAGAGGTATCGGTCTTGGCCGATACCCCTTTTTGGTCTGTATTATGCTCCGTCTTCCTGCACAGGTCCGCTGGGGACGGTTTCCTCAGGCTGAGTGGTAGGGGGTTCTGTTTCCGGTTCTACAATTTTGCAGATGACCTGATCCCGCTTGGAGTAAATGGAGGTGACCTCCTTGTCCCGGCTGATCAGATCCTTTGTCTGCTTGTCGTACTTGCATTTGTAGGTGGTAATCTTGTAGCCGGTGTAGGGGGAGATAATTACATCCCCGTCGAGATAGCCTTCCGGGTTCTGGTCCGTCATTTCCTCGTAAATTGTGTTGTATGGTTCCTTCCAGTCAATCTCGTAATCCATCTTAATGTAGTAATCCTTGGTGTCGGTGCCAATGAGACTGACGGTGACGGTACCGCCGCTGGCGGTTGCTTCAATCCGGATGGGATACTCGGTGTTGTTCTTGATTTTCAAATCCGGTCCGCCCCAGGCCACGGTGGCATCCATGCCGAAGGGAACATAGCTGGAAATGAAGGTGTGGCTGTGGCGCTGGACGATTTCCAGATCCGCCACCAGAGCACAGTAGTAAAGGGCGGAGGAGGTCTGACAGATGCCGCCGCCATAGGTCATCACCGTAGCGGTGCCCTCATAGCTGGCAGCGGGCTTCCAGCCCTTGTCCGGGGTCCGTTCCCCAAGGGTTTCGTTGTAGGCCAGCACGTCGCCGGGATTCAGCACGATTCCGTTCAGAGCTTCACAGGAAAGCTTCAGATTCACATCCCGTCCGCCGGGGATGCTGGCGCTCTTGGCAGTGAAGGTTCCCAGGGTATCCCGGAACAAAAGCCCTTCCAAGTCCTCTGTGGTTTTTTCGGGCGGTGTGAGAATCATGGGAATTTCCAGTACCGCCGCATTTCCCAAGGCTTCCAGCTGCTTCTGGGCAGCCTCCAGGTCGAAGGTATAGCCGTAATGATGAGGGGATACTTCAAAGGTTTCCATATCCATCTGGGCATCTTCCGGTTCGGTGGTCAGCTCCTGGTGGATTGCCTCCAGATCCGGGGCCTCCGGCTCCTGGGTTGTATAGGAAAAGTCCATGGAGAAAATACCCTTTGCCAGATTATTTACCACTTCTTCATAAAGTGCATGGGTATCCAGCTCCTTGTGGCCTGCACCCAGGGTGATTACCAGGGTCTGACACTTTATTTCTGCCTCGTCCTTGGTCAGATCCGGTGCGGGGCCCTCCAGCGTCCAGGAGGGCTCGGTTTTCACGTTGGCAATGGGCTCCCACTGCTTTTCAATGGCGGTAAGAATCCCTTCCTGATTTACCACCAGATAGGGGGTGATGTCAAACTCGCCGCCCTGGATGGAGGAGTTTTCAATGCCTGCCATCAGTCTGTCCAAATCCAGTCTGGCCTGTATGTCCTGGGCTGTAAGCTGGATGGTGTACTCACCCATGTGGATCTCCACGGCGCAGTCATCATACATAGCGCCTGCGGCGGTGGAAATTGCTTCTCTGGCATCCTCCTGAGACATTCCGGAAATATTCACACCTGCCACAGTCAGATCCGGTATGGATTGCTCAGGCCCATCATTCTTTCCCAGTGTTACCACCAGGATTACCGTCAGCAAAACAAGAAAAACGGCGGTGACACTGATGGCGATGATGGTGACTTTCCGGGCGGTCTGTCCATCGGGGTTTTGGGCGGCATATTTGCCGGCAGGTTGATTTTTTCTGCGGGTTATATTGGCATATGCGTCTTCCAGCTGTGCTTCCTCAGATTTTTTGGAAGTAGGTCTCTTCTTTGGTTCAGCCATAGAATTCACACTCCTTGATTCATTTTCTGTGTGGGTATTTTATCACAAATACAAAAGAAAGGAAAGCCAAAGTGTTAACAATTCAGGGCCTGGGCATATTTTTCCACAAAGGCTTTGCTTTGACGCAGGCTGTCCACGCCCTTGGTAAGGGTCAGCCGCATAGTTGGTTCTTTGGCGGCGGCCACCAGCTGCAAGCGGTTCTTGTATTCCGGCTGCTCACTGACGCGGGTCAGGGCGGCAAAATCCATACTGGTCAGGACAAATTGAATTTCCCCGGCTTTTTGCCGGATATCCCGGATGTGGACAGCCTTGGCTTTGGCCCGGAGCAGCGCCACATCCACCAGATTCAGCACACCCTTGGGGGGCTCGCCGTACCGGTCGACGATTTCGTCCAGCAAATCGTCTGCATCCTCCTGGGAGCGAATGGCTGCCATGCGGCGGTACAAATCCATCCGCTCCTCCCCCTGGGATACATAGGTGGGGTCAATGTTTGCGGTGATATTCAGGTCTGCAGTACACTCCGGCTCCCTGGGCTTCTCACCCTTTTCCTCCAGAATGGCTTCGTCCAGCAGCTTCAAATACATATCGTAACCTACGGACATCATATGCCCGGACTGTTCGGCACCCAGGAGGTTGCCGGAGCCCCGAATTTCCAGATCCCGCATGGCGATTTTGAAGCCGGAACCGAATTCCGCAAAGTCCCGGATGGCAGAGAGTCGTTTTTCTGCAATCTCTGTCAGGGATTTATCGGGCCGATAAGTGAAATAGGCATAGGCATGCCGGGTGGAACGTCCCACCCGTCCCCGAAGCTGGTGGAGCTGGCTCAGACCAAACCGGTCTGCATTTTCGATAATCAGGGTGTTGGCGTTGGGAATGTCCAGACCGGTTTCGATGATAGTGGTGCATACCAGAACCTGAATATCTCCGTCTGCCATGGCGTGCATCACATCGCTGAGGGCAGCTTCCGTCATCTGTCCGTGGGCGACCCCTACGGTGATATCCGGGATTCTCCGCTGGATGGCAGAGGCGCACTGGTCAATGGTCTCCACCTGATTGTGGAGGTAATACACTTGACCGCCCCGCTGTACCTCCCGGCGGATGGCATCATCCAGAATGGGGGTGCTGTGCTCCAGCACATAGGTCTGAACCGGATAGCGGTCGGAGGGAGGCTCTTCAATGGTGGACATATCCCGGATTCCTGACAGGGCCATGTTCAGGGTACGGGGAATGGGGGTGGCAGAGAGGGTGAGCACATCCACACCCTTGGAGATTTCCTTCAGCCGCTCCTTGTGGGCAACACCAAACCGCTGCTCCTCGTCAATAATCAGCAGGCCCAAATCCTTGAATTCGATGGATTTCTGCAACAGCTTGTGGGTGCCGATAATCAAATCCACCTGACCTGCCCGGAGCTTTTGCAGAGTTCTTCTCTGCTCATTGGCAGAGCGGAAGCGGCTGAGCACATCCACATTCACCGGGAAACCCCGAAACCGGGCCACAGCGGTCTGATAGTGCTGCTGGGCCAGAACGGTGGTGGGGACCAGAATGGCCACCTGTTTGCCGTCCATGATGGCTTTCATCACCGCCCGGAGGGCTACTTCTGTTTTGCCGAAGCCTACGTCGCCGCAGAGAAGCCGGTCCATGGGGGTGGGAGATTCCATATCTCCCTTGATTTCTGCAATACACCGGAGCTGATCATCCGTTTCCGGGTAGGGGAAGTTGTCCTCAAACTCCCGCTGCCAGGGAGAGTCGGGGGAGAAGGCATAGCCGGGCTGCCGCTTTCTGGCGGCATAGAGCTGAATCAGCTCTCCGGCCATATCCTTGGCGGCCTTCCGGGCCTTGGCCTTGGACTTCTGCCAGGCATCGGTTCCGATTTTGTTCAGGCGTACATTGCCGTTATCCGGGCCGCCGCCAATATACTTGCTCACCAAGTCCAGCTGAGTTGCAGGAACAAACAGGGTGTCCGTGCCCTGGTAAGCAATTTTGATATAGTCCTTGATGGCACCGTCAATGCGGATTTGCTCCATCCCCACAAAACGGCCGATACCGTAGTTGTCGTGTACAACCAGGTCGCCGGAGGTCAGGTCTGTAAAGGCGCTGAGCTTTTGCCGGTTGGTGGCGTCTTTTTTTGCTTTGGTCTTTACCCTGGGAACAGTTTTCGCCACCAGCTGCCCCTCTGTCAGAACTGCCAGCTTGGCAGCCGGGTACTCCATACCAAAGGGGAGAGTGCCGTCAGTGAGCAAAATCTGTCCGGGCTTGGGCATGGCGGTGAGAGGAACGCACAAAAATGTGCTCAGGCCCTTTTCACTCAGCATTTGCTGCAGCAGCTCGCAGCGCCGCTGGGTGCCGCAAAGTACCAGCGTGGCAAAGTCCATCTTCTGGTAGTGGGAAAGGTCGGAAACCACGGTGTCCATGTTGCCGCCGTATCCCGGCAGCTGTTTGCCGGTAATGGGATACAGGGCTTTGGGCGGACAATCTGCGGGGTAGGAGGTGCCGCCAAAGGCATCCAGGTAAAGGACGCACCGCTTTTTCAGGGCATGGCAGAAGTCCTCCCACTGCCACACATAATCGCAAAGCTCACTGGCAGCAAGACCGGCCTGGAGAAGGCTGTCCAGCTGCATCCCCACCTCCTCGGTTCTGGAACGGGCGGCTCTGTGAATACTGCCCTGGTCGCAGAGGGCGATAAGCGCATTGTCCGGGATATAGTCAAAGGCGGTGGTAAAATCCGGATATACAAGAGCCATGTACCGGTCAGAGGCAGGATGTCCTGCCTCGTTTTCCAGCTTTTCCAGATCCCGTTCCAGGGTGCGTATCAGCTCCTGGTTGGGATTTTTCCGCCGCTTCTGCCGGGCAAGAAGGGCGTGGATATCCCGGCAAAGACCGGGGATTCCCTGGGGATGCAAACCCAGTTGGGTTTCTCCTACAGGAAGGACGGCGATGCTGTCTGTATTTTCGGTACGCCGCTGGGTAATGGGGTCAAAGTAGCCCATGGTATCCAGCTCGTCCCCAAAGAACTCCGCCCGGACAGGCCGGTCACAGGCAGGGGAGAAAATATCCAGAATACCGCCCCGGATGGAAAACTGCCCGGGACCTTCCACCATACTGCACCGGCTGTAACCGCAGGCGGTGAGCTTCCGGCTCAGCTCATCCAAAGTGTAGGAACCGCCGACTTCCAGGGTAAAGACACAATCCTTCAGCACCCGGGAGGGCATGGTACGCAGACTCATGGACTCCCAGGACAGAATCTGTACCTGGGTGGCCCCGGATTGCAAATCGGAAAGCTGACGAATCCGCTTTTGTTCCCACTGGCGGGAAACCACGGTGTTGTCATACAAGGTCAGCTCTCTGCCGGGCAGGGCAGGGGGGGTATAGCCCAGAAAGGCGGCCAGCTCATCCTGCAGGCGTTTGGCACCCATGTCGTCCTGGCAGAGAATCACCAGGGGGCGTCCGCAATGGACACTGACCGCAGCCAGAATATGGCTGCGGTTGATTTGCCCGATGCCTGTGACAGCTGCCGGACGGTTCTGGCTTAGCTCAGACAGAAGCTCAGTGTATTCAGGAAGGGTTTTCAGTACGGAAAGGAGCTTATCCATAGGCTTACCTCATACGAAAAATTTTCTCCACGCAGCAACGCGGAAAGGGGAACTTGGAGCCCCTTTCCGTGTTGTTATGACAATATTCTTATTTTCCTGCAGCATTGAAGCGATTGGCTGCCTCCATGGTGCCCTGGGATACAATGCACAAAGCCGCATCTGCTGCCCGGTCCAAAGCCGCCTGCAAGGACTTTTCCTCGGAGGCGGAGAAGGCGGATAACACCCAGTCTGCCAGGTCAAAATCCGGGTTGGGCTTTGCACCAACGCCTACCTTTACCCGGGGGAAGTCCTGACTTCCCAACTGGGAGATGATGGATTTGATTCCGTTGTGCCCCCCGGCAGAGCCGTTGCTCCGAATCCGAAGACGGCCGATGTCCAGGGAGATGTCGTCAAAAATCACCACAATCCGCTGGGGAGGGATATTGAAGTAGGCGGAAAGCTGCAGCACAGACCGGCCTGACAGATTCATATAGGTCAGAGGTTTGAGAAGATACAGCTTGTGCCCCTCATAGGTAGTCTGCCCATACAGGCCTTCAAACTTACCCTTATCCACTTTGCAGCCCAGCTTCTGCGCCAGAATATCCAGAGCACGGAAACCGCAGTTGTGCCGTGTTTTTGCATATTCCGGGCCGGGGTTACCCAAGCCCACAATGAGCCAGGCTTCGTTGTCTTTTTTCAACACCGCTTTTAGAACAGGTCAGCGATGGAGGTAGCGCCGTGAATGTGGGAAATGGCACGGGCAAAAATGGGAGCCACATCCAGCTGCTTGATCTTCTTGCAGGTGCAGTTCTCAGGCAGGGGAATGGTGTTGTGAATCACCAGCTCCTTGATGGGGCTGTTCTCAATCCGCTCAAAGGCAGGACCGGAGAGAACACCGTGGGTAGCGCAGGCGTAGACTTCCTTGGCACCGCCAATCTCAACCAGCGCCTTGGCGGCGTTGCACAGAGAACCGGCGGTATCCACCAGGTCGTCGTACAGAATGCAGGTCTTATCCCGGACGTCGCCGATGACGTTCATGACCTCACACACATTGGCCTTGGGACGGCGCTTGTCAACAATGGCCAGACCCATGTGCACCTTCCCGGCAAAAGCACGGGCACGGCCTACAGAGCCCACGTCGGGAGAAACCACCACAAACTCATCGTGGTTGTATTTCTCCTCCGGGAACTTGTTCATGTAGTAGTGGACAAAGGTGGGGTTGCCCAGCAGGTGGTCCACAGGAATGTCGAAGAAGCCCTGAATCTGGGCGGCGTGCAGATCCATGGTCAGCACGCGGTTGGCGCCGGCGGCGGTGAGCATGTTGGCCACCAGCTTGGAGGAGATGGGATCACGGCTCTTGGCTTTGCGGTCCTGACGGGCATAGCCGAAGTAAGGAATGACGGCGGTGATACGACCGGCAGATGCACGACGGCAGGCGTCAATCATAATCAGCAGCTCCATCAGGTTGTCGTTTACAGGCTTACAGGTGGAATTGATCAGGAAGACATCTGCACCGCGTACAGTTTCCTCCAGGGTGACAGAAACCTCTCCGTCGGCGAAAGCGCTTACGACACCTTCTCCCATAGGAAGCTGCAGTTCCTTGCAGACGGTCTCTGCAAAGCTGCGACTGGCTGTACCGCAGAAAATTTTGATGTTGTCCTCATACGCAATCATCTGAGAATACCTCACTTTTATTCTTTATCTACCCATAGCCGCGCCATGAGCCAGTATATCCACATTATACCATTGCCTTCATGAAAATTGCAATACAAAACGCCCGGAAATTCCAACAAAAAAATCAGGAAAAACCTACAGGCTTTTTACAAAGCGACAGTAAAACGGTTAAGATTCCGCTACATCAGAAAATAAAGGGCCAGGGTAAGGAGCGCGTTGTTTTGGTTTTCCTGGCAGTCTCCCGCCATCAAAAGCAAAAGCAGTACCACAATCAGGTCTCCCGTTTCAAAATTTCCGGGAAGGAACTGCCGGAAAAAGGCGGAGAGATTACCGTTTCCCGTGTTGTTCTGCACCTGATATGGTTGCGGGTTCGCCGGTACAGGCTTTTTTGGCTCAGATGAGGGGCAAGGTTGTGGCTGGGGTGGGGTGGAGGACTGGGGTTCTTGTACCCGCTTTCGTTGGTATGAGCCGTCAGGCTGGGGAATATATCGATTATACATTGGGAATCACCTGCCGGTTTGATTTTGGGAGTTGCCCAGAAAGGCAGAGGCTACGGAGGCCATTTTGGCTGCACGCATGGCTTTTTCCAGCTTCTCGATGCGCCTGGGAGCCAGATATGGGCGCAGGGCACACAACAGATTATGCTCCTGGGAAGAAATCTGTCCCTGGGATGCAATGCCGGATATGGTCTTGAGCATACCGGGGTCAATTCCTCCCAGCCCGGAAAAACTCTCCCGGGCTGATTCGTTCTGGCTCTGTTCCGGGGCAGACTGTCCCAGGGCTTGGGCCATGGAGTAAATTTGCTCCATGGCCTTGGGATCGGATAAAATTGCCCCCAGCTTTTCCTCCAATTCATCCATTTTGTTCCCTCCTCAGCTGCTGCAGCATGGCTTGCACCTGGGGAGAAGCCAGAAGGGACTGCAAGGTTTCTTTGGCTGCGCCGGAATTGCCCTGAGAAGCCTGAGCGGCTGCCTTCTCCAGCGTCCCGGGATCATATTGCTGAAGCATGGCAAGAAGCCGCTGCCCGGTAGGACTTTTTGCCAGACGCAGGGCCTCCTGCATGGAAAAATCCGATGAATTTTTCTGCATTCGATTGCCTCCTGTCATTTTTCCTGCTATAATAGGCGTGTGTCAGAGTGTGGATTCACCCTCTGCTGTTAATACTATATGCAGGAATAGAACAGTAGGTGACTTATGAAAATTTTGGTGTTTTCCGATTCTCATGCTTCCAGAAGCTTTATGCGGCTGTGCATGGAGCGAATCAAGCCGGATGCCTTCATCCATTTGGGAGACTACTACGAAGATGGGGAGGCGATTGCAGAGGAGTTCCCCGGGGTTCCCAATTACCGTGTCCCCGGAAACTGCGACTATTACCGCATGGCTGAGTCCGTCCCCGGGATTCTTTCCTGTAAAATTGCCGGGGTGCAGATATATATGACCCATGGTCACCTGCATGGGGTAAAATCCGCCACAGACCGTCTTTTGAAAGAGGCCAGAAAAGAGAAAGCCCAGGCGGTGCTGTACGGCCACACCCACCGGGCGGAGTGCTACCAGGAAAAGGATGGAATGTGGGTGCTCAATCCCGGCTCCTGCGGCTCCTACGGCGGCTCTGCCGGTATGCTCCTCATTGAAGAGAACAAAATTCAGGGCTGCTGGCTGCTTTACCCGGAGGATTTGCTGCAAAAGTGATGGGATGCTTTTCAGGACATGGCCACCAAAAACAGGATGATTGCAGCAAACCCCAGACAGGAAGCCAGAATCAGCAGACGATTCAGGCACTTGTCCAGAACCTGCTGTCGGGTGGCACCGTTGGGATAGGGGACATAACCGCTGATTCTGCGGCGGGGATGGGCAGATAGATTTTTCATGGTACAACAGCCTCCTTTTTCCACAGGATACAATAGAAAGTGTCCGATTAACCGGACAGTAATACATCTCTTGTCAAATAGGCTTTTTTATGCTATGATACAAAAAGATTTCCGCCGGAGGTGGCTTTGATGGATAAGAAAAAGAATTTTTTCTCTGATATGAAGGAAAAGTGGAATGGGTTTATGGAAAAGACCCGCCCGGGAAGGGAAAAGACCGGCAGAGTGCTTTCCGTTGCCGGACTGTGGATTTACCGGCTTCGCAGCCTGATTCTGGGGATTCCTGTGGGTGTTGCGGCGGTGATTCTGGCATTGCGCAACGCCCGGTCACTGCCGGCGCAGATTGCCCTATCTATTCCCAAGGTTGAAGACGGTGCTTTGGTGATTGTTTCCCAGATGCTGGACAAGAATGTTGCTGTGATGGGTCCTTTGGCCATTACCGCGCTTTGTATCCTGATGATGTTTATTTCCAAGCGGATGACCTATCCTTTCCTGATTAGCGTGTTTACCCTGGGGGTGCCCATTGCGCTGTATTATATGAACTGTGTGCTTGTTTGAGAAAATCATAAAAGGTCAGGAAGCGTTTGCAGCCTGACCTTTTCTGATAATGACTATGGGGGAATTGAAATGAATCTTGGGATTTTAGGTGCGGGCAAAATTGCCCAGACCATGGCACGGACGATTTTGATGATGAATGAAGCCGGGGAAACCCGGGTGAAGTTGTACGCCGTGGCTGCCAGAGATTTGTCCCGGGCTAAAGAATTTGCTCAGGATTTTTCTGTGGAGAAGGCCTACGGCAGCTATGAGGAAATGCTTTCGGATAAGGATTTGGAGCTGGTATATATCGCCACGCCCCATTCCCATCACTATCAGCACATGAAGCTGTGTGCAGACTATGGCAAGCATATTCTGTGCGAGAAGGCCTTTACGGTGACGGCGGAGCAGGCGGAGGCTGTGTTTGCCTACGGCAGGGAAAAGGGTGTGCTGATCACCGAGGCTATCTGGACCCGCTATCAGCCTATGCGCCGGATTATCCGGGAAGAGTTGGCTGCCATCGGTGAGCCCAGAATGCTTACGGCGAATCTGTGTTATGAAATCTCCGGGAAGGAGCGGATCGTGAAGCCGGAACTGGCAGGGGGTGCCCTGCTGGATGTGGGCATTTACGCCATCAACTTTGCGGAGATGGTGTTTGGCAGGGCCCAGGGTATTCAAGGCAGCTGCATCAAGAGTACAACAGGGGTGGACTTTGCCGACAGCATTACCCTGACCTGGGAGGACGGCCGGATGGCGTTGCTGAATGCAGCTGCCACCTGCGTATCCGACAGAGCAGGCATCATCTACGGCACCAAGGGATTCATGGTGGTGGAAAATATCAATAATCCCCAGGGACTGAAGATTTATGACAACCAGTATCGCCTCGTCAAGGAAGTGTCCTGTCCGCCTCAGCTGACAGGCTATGAATACGAGGTGCTGGAAGCTGCTGACTGTATTTCCCGGGGAATGGTGGAGTGTCCTTCCATGCCCCATGAGGAGACGGTGCATATCATGCAGGTTATGGATACTCTGCGGGGGCAGATGGGGGTAAGCTATCCCTGCGAGGGGCTGTGAGTCCCGGAATATCCCAACGAGAGAGAAAACCAGCCTGGTTGCCACAAGAGGCAGCCAGGCTGGTTTTTCATGAAAAGTCAGGAGTCAGGATACTACGCCGTCCAGCTCTTTGGTGACCCGGTCCAGCTCTTCCTGTAAGACATAGATCTGATTCTGCGTTTCCTTTTCCAATTCATTGAATTGCAGATCCAAACGGGAAAACTCCTCGTTCAAAGCGGTTTCTCTGGCACGGAGCTCCATTTTCTGTCGGTATTGCAGCAGTCCCAGGGAGGCGGACTCTGCCGCCAGCTGGTTTAACTCGTTCTGGATTTCCTGCATTCTGGTAATCTGAGGGCTCAGGCTGATTTTCCGCCGCAGAGCGGCAATATTCATCCGAAGCTCCACCCAGCGATTTTCCAATTCCGCACGCTGTTCCGGGTGAGCCTGCCAATAGGTGTCCTTTCGCTGCTGCCGAACCCGGTTGCAGCTGTGCCGAAGCTGGTACTTCCGGTTGTCCACAATGCTCCGGTTCTGGAACAGGGTGCTGCGCTGGGCAATGTGGCTGGTGTTGGATAAAAATGGGTATCGTTCGTATTGCCGGGGATTTTCCGGAATGGGCCGCAGGCAGGTGAGGGATTCCACATCCCAGCTGATGCTGTTCAGCCGTTCAAACAGCTCCGTCAAGGGGGCTTCAAACAGCTCCTGGTGCTTTGATAGAAATTCCCAATCCAGTATATCCAGAACCTGTCGGGTGGCGCTGTTACAGCTTTCCAGGATCTCCAAAGCTTTATTTTCGTTTTTCTGTATTTCCGGGTGCTGCCGCCAGTTTACAAGTGCCTGTTCCACAGGGGAAATCAGGTCGTTTCCGACGGAGGTCAAAGCGCAGCACATAACCTTCTCATACTGAGTTTCCGGGAAAACCGGAGCGGTGGCCATAATACCCTGAAGCAGCGGCTTCCAAAGCTTGGCAGGCTTTTTCTTCCGGCAGGCGTCCATCAGGTCGTATGCGAATCGCTCGGAAAGGATGTTCTGATAGGATTTGGGAAGCTGAGAAACATCCTGGCAACAGGAGAGCAGGGCATCGATATTACATTTTTGTGCAAGAAATTGCCCAAGGGAATCCTCAAAAGCAGATGTCAACTGAACCAGCCGCTGAGAAGGAATCGATGCAGCCGGTGGGGTGTGTTCCGATTCAGTGCATGGAAACTCTCGCCCGCAGTTGGGGCAAACGGCGCTGCTGCCGTCCATTTTCATCAGCAGAGGCACGGAACAATCAGGACAACGGGCAGAGGACATGGCACATCACTTCCTAAAAAAACTTCAGCAAAATACTGACAATATAAATTATATTCTTTATGTAAAAAATGTCAACGGTAAGTTAAATAGAAGTGAATATGAGAGAAAAACATCTTTTTTAGAAACCCTGGAAAAAAGAATTTTTTTCCAACAAAGCTTTCAGATGCCGGGCAAGAGACACAAGTCCCCAGTCCTGGCAGGCTTCCAGAATACATTCCTGGGGATAATCTGCATAGGCGCTTTGAAACAGCTGCCGGGCCAGGGTCTCATCTTTTTCCAGCTGCGGCAGCAATACCGGCAAAAAGGAATCATTTATGCAGAGATCGTAAAGCATTTCTCCCAAAAGAGCCTGGGCCGCATCCGGCTCCATCAGGTGGTCCTGGGCGGTGTCCAGCAAAAGCTTCATCATATTCAGGGCTGTTTTGGGCTGAGCTTCTGCCATAGCTTCCAGAAGTTCTGCTATATCCATCTCTTCCAGCTTTTCCGGAGGAAAAGAGGAGGCAGCTTCCGGAAAGGATGCAATCAAAAAATCCCGACAGCAGATAGATTCATTTTCATCAAAATCCCACTGCTGTATGGAAGACCGCAAGTCATCAATGGGGAAATGGGTTATGTGGTATCTGCGCCAATGGGAATGGAACATATCTGTAATGGCTGTGTAAATCAAATCCTCTGTACTGCCCAGAAACAGATGTTCTACCAGACTCCAACCCGTAAAAATATCCGTCAACCAATCGGGAAAATCTCCGTCGGTGCCCGAGGAAGGAAGCTGAGGAAGCAGGTTTTGCCAGAATGTACCCATATCCTCTCCGGCTATGGAAAATTCCCGGGAGAAAACCGGCGTGCCGGAGGAAATGCCTTTCTGAAAATCTTCATAGGCGAAAATCGGATATTTTTGCAGAAAGGTGCGGACAAGGGAAAATCCGAATCCTCCGGAAGAACCGGCATTCAAAAGACCGTGGGACATGGCATAAAGGGCAAGGCGGAAGGCAGGCTCCTTGTAATCTTCCGGAGAATGGACCTCCATACCCTTGAGAATTTGCCATACGCCTCTTTCCAATTCCTGAAGACCCGGGACGGACTCCTGTGAAGGCTTAATCCTGGATGCGCCTTTGAGAGAGGAAAGAGACCCAAAATCTCCGCACCACCCACATTCCCAGCGGTTTCCCCGGATTTTAATGGGACTCCCGCAATGCGGACATCGATTTCCGGTCATAAATATGCCCCCTTTTTTCTGTCATTATAGCAAAAAATAAGAAATTCGCAAGGTAATCCGGTAGAATTAAATTTTGATAAAAAAAGAGCAAGCGAAAACGCTTGCTCTTTTTGGTGGACCTGATCGGATTCGAACCGACGACCCCCACAATGCGAATGTGATGCGCTCCCAACTGCGCTACAGGCCCAAATGGAGGGAGATGGGATACCTGAATATTATATTTCCTGGCATAGCGTTTGTCAATACCTGCATAGGATATAACCGGAGAAAAGTGGCAAGGGCGGTGGGACATAAGATAGTTCCGTGTGGTTGTTGACAAAAACTGCAAAGTATTATATAGTAATCTGGCTTAGGGAGTAGCTGGCATGAATTTCATGTTTATGTTGTCGTCATTCTCGATTTGCAGAAGCAAATCCGGCACATAAGTAAACGGCGAGACTTTGCTGTGATGGTATTGCAGCGAAGTCTTTTTTTATGCCCTGCAAAAACGAAAGGAGTTACTTATGGATATCTTATGGAATTTATTGATGCTGGCTTTGGGGTTTGTGCTGCTGGTAAAGGGAGCCGATTGGTTCGTGGACGGTGCGGCGGGCATTGCCAATAAGTTCAAGATTCCCCAGCTGATTATCGGCCTGACCATCGTGGCCATGGGCACCAGTGCTCCGGAAGCTGCTGTCAGTATTTCTGCGGCCTTGAAGGGCAGCGCAGAAATCACCATCGGCAATATTGTGGGCAGCAATATTCTGAATATTCTGATTATTCTCGGCCTGACTGCGGTAATTACCCCTGTGGCAGTTGCCAAGTCCACCATTCGTGTGGACATCCCCTTCATGCTGGCAATCAGCATCCTGCTGCTGGTTCAGGGTTTGGACGGCAGCGTTACCCTCTTGGATGGCATTGTGCTTCTGGTGGTCTTTGCCGGATACCTGACTTATCTTGTGATCAATGCCAGAAAAAATCCGGAGCAGCTGGAAGAAGAGCAGATCAAGAATCAATCCATCTGGATGTGCCTTTTGTGGACTGCCATTGGTTTGGTTGCCATTATCCTGGGCAGTAACTTCTCTGTGGATGCAGCCAGCAACATTGCCCGGATTCTGGGCCTGAGTGAGCGGTTTATTGGCCTCACCATCGTGGCTTTGGGAACCTCTTTGCCGGAGCTGGTGACTTCCGTAATGGCTGCCAGAAAGGGAAATGCGGATATCGCCATCGGCAATATTGTGGGCAGCAATATTTTCAACATCCTGTTTGTGGTAGGTCTGTCCTCCGTAATTGTTTCTGTACCCTTTGCCTCTGCGTTTATTGTGGATATGATTGTGGCCATTGGTGCCGGAGTCCTTCTGTGGATTTTCAGCCTGCACAAGAAAAAGCTCATTCCCATCCACGGCGTTGTATTTCTCCTGGCCTATGCCGGATATTTTGCCTACCTGATGATGAAATAAAAAGCACAAAGCCGTTCCGGAAAAACCGGAACGGCTTGTTTTTATGCCGGGGTATTCAGAACGGCCTGAATCCGCTCCACAGTCCGGTCATAGCCCAGAATCTGCATAACGGTGTAAAGGTCCGGAGAGTTGGTTTTGCCGGTAACGGCCTGACGGATGATGGTGGAAATGTCCGCCACGGTTCCGGGATAGGCCTCAGGGTTGGCCTTGTAGGCCTTCATATCCGTGGTAAAGCCCATGTCACAGGTGATGGCCTTGACCTTTTCAAACCATGCATTGGCGTCGTCCTCCAGGGAGAAGGTCTTGAGGAATCTCTCCAGGGCCTCCCGAACAATGGCATCGGGGAAGGTAAAGACAGGCTTTTCCAGATATTCGTCATAGAAGAAGCCCATATAAGGCTTGGCTTCCTTCCAGGTGGCTATATCTTTTCTGGGCTTCTTTCCACCCCGACCGATGGCAAGAATCCGAATGGCATATTCTTTGTCGCTTGCCAGCTTCCGGGCAAAGTCAGCATCGAACTCCTGGGCCCACTCCAGCAGCAGGGTATAGACCTTTTCTGCGTCCATTTTGGCAATCTCGTTTTTGGAGACGTCCGTAAGCTTGGCATAGTCAAAGAGGTTGCCGGCGGGATTCAGCTTCTTGGGGCTGAATTTGAAATCAGAGGCAGGTGCCATGGGATTGGCTCTGCGCCAGTCCTCGTAATTGGAGTTGAGGAGGGTCATAATGTATTCATAGACCGCCTCCACCGGGAAGCCTTCTGCTTTGTAGTAGGTCAGAGCCAGCTCCGGATCCTTCCGTTTGGACAGCTTCCGCTTGGAGTTGCCGTCCATTTTCATCAAAGGTCCGATGTGCACATACTTGGGAAGCTTAAAGCCCAGAGCCTTGAAGAGCTGAATGTGGAAGGGCAGGGTGGGCAGCCATTCGTCACCCCGTACCACATGGGTGGTGCGCATCAGGTGGTCATCCACCGCGTGGGCAAAGTGGTAGGTGGGGATGCCGTCGGACTTGAGCAGCACATGGTCGATGTTGTTCTCCGTAATGGTGAGCTTACCCTTCACCAGGTCGTCAAATTTGAACTGGTTTTCAATACTGCCGGTGGAGCGGAAACGGAGCACCCAGGGCTTTCCGGCATCCAGCTGGGCCTGAATCTCCTCCAGGGAGCGGTCGCGCCAGATGGCATAGGGCCCATAATAGCCGGTGGTTTCCTTGTTGGCTTCCTGCTTTTCCCGCATGGCAGAAAGCTCCTCCTCGGTGCTGAAGCAGGGATAGGCCATGCCCTGCAGGACCAGCTGTTTGGCATAGACATGGTAAATGTCCGCTCTTTGCCGCTGATGGTAGGGGCCGTAAATGCCCACATCTCCATCCAGGGATGCGCCTTCGTCAAAATGAATCCCGTAGTGCTTCAGGGTGTTGATCAAAACCTCCACGGCACCGGGAACCTCCCGCTTGGCGTCCGTATCCTCCACCCGGAGGAACAGAACACCGCCGCTCTGGTGGGCCATGCGCTCAGAGGTCAGACCCTGCACCAGGTTGCCTAGATGGACGAAGCCGGTGGGGGAGGGGGCCATCCGGGTGACAACAGCCCCTTCCGGAAGATTTCTGGGGGGGAAACGCTCCTCCAGGGACTCCGGGGTATCGGTTACATGGGGAAACAGCAATTGCGCTAAGGCTTGATAGTCCATAGTACATACCTCTATCTAAAATTTCTCCCCATAATATACCACACCCTCGGGAGAAATGTCAATTTCACATTGCGTTTTTCTCCGTTCCGTGGTAGAATATCCGAGATACAGAAAAGGAAAAGAGGCAATCCATATGGAAGAAGTTGCAACCAAAAAGAGAATGCTCTCCGGCATCAAGCCTTCCGGAGACCTGACCCTGGGCTCTTACCTGGGAGCCATCAAGAATTGGGCAGAGCGGGCGGACTCTTATGACTGCTTTTATTTTATGGCGGATTTGCACGCCATTACGGTTCGCCAGAACCCTGCGGATCTTCGCCGCCGCACCCTGGAACAGCTGGCGCAGTACATTGCCTGCGGACTGGACCCGGAGAAGAACACCCTGTTTATCCAGAGCCACGTACACCAGCATGCAGAGCTGGGCTGGGTGCTCAACTGCTATGCCATGTTTGGAGAGCTGAGCCGTATGACCCAGTTCAAGGACAAGTCTGCCAAGAATGCGGAAAACATCAATGGCGGCCTGTTTACCTACCCGTCCCTGATGGCTGCGGATATTCTTTTGTACCAGCCGGATCTGGTGCCGGTGGGTGAGGACCAGAAGCAGCATGTGGAGCTGTGTCATACCATTGCCCGGCGTTTTAACGGCGTGTACGGGGATGTGTTCAAAATTCCGGAGCCCTTTGTCCCCAAGGTTGGCGCCAGAATTATGAGCCTGACCAATCCCACAGCAAAAATGTCCAAATCCGAGAATGAGGATACGGGGCGGATTCTGGTAATGGATACGCCGGAAACCATCATGCGCCAGTTCAAGCGGGCCATTACCGACTCCGATACGGAAAACTGTGTCCGCTACGACAAGGAGAATAAGCCTGGTGTGGCAAACCTTATGGCTATTTATTCCGCCTGCACCGGAAAGTCCTATGAGGAGATTGAAAGGGAGTTTGCAGGCCAGGGCTATGGTGCCTTCAAGCCCAAGGTGGGAGAAGCAGTGGTGGAAACTCTGCGGCCCATCCGGGAGGAAACCCTCCGGCTGCTGAAAGACAAAGCCTACCTGGAATCTGTTTACCGCAACGGCGCAGAAAAAGCCTCCTACGTTGCCGAAAAGACCCTTCGGAAGGTTTACAAGAAGATTGGGTTTATTGCCAAATAATTCGATTTGACACAAAAACGCCTCCGGCAGATTTGCCGGAGGCTGTTTTTTATTCCTGGGTGGGATCGTAGTTGACCACAATGCTCTGGCTGGTGAGCATGCTCACATCCGTGACTTTGGTCCCGTATACATTTACCAGAATCAAGACCGGGCACTTGGCCAGGGGCTCCACGGAGGCCAGATTCTCGTTGTAATCCATGTATACGCTGTTCAGCCGGGGCAGCTCGCTCAGACTGCTCAAATCCTCAATCTGATTGTAAGATCCGTTGATGGTTACAAGGAGCGTCTCTTTGGAGAAGTTGGGAAGCTTTGTCACCTGGTTGTAGGAGAAATCCAGGCTGGAAAGGCTTGTCAGGCTGGAAAGACCGCTGATGTCCGTGATGCTGTTGTGAGGCACCAGAACTTCCTCCAGTTTGGTACAAAGGCCCAGTTTGGAGATGTCAGTCAAGTTATTCTTCTCAGCCCGGAAGATACGAAGCTGGGTCAGATTTCCGATTCCGCTCAAATCCGACACTTTGTTGTCGCTGATGTCCAGCTGGGTCAGCTTTGTCAGCCCAAAGACAGGAGAGATGTCCGCAATGGCATTGCGGGCGGCATGCAAAATCTGCAGCTCCTTCAAATTGGTGAGGGGGGACAAATCTACCACTGCATTGCCGCTGAGATACAGCTCCGTCAACTGTTCCATGGAGGCAAGGGCCTGAATGTCCCGGATGGTGTTGTCCTGCAAATCCAGATACACCAGAGTCTCTGCATTGGCAAGACCTGCGGAGGTGGTCAGACGGCAATTCTTCAGGGTAAGCTTCTGCAGCTTGGGAAGGGAGCCGATAACCTCCAATTCCTCGCTGGATACAGGGGTGTTGGTTATGGAAAGGGTAGTCAGCTGGGACATACCGGAAATGGCAGAGAGATTGTCCGCAGTAATATTTGCGATGGTCAGCTCCTGCAAGTAAGACAGGTAAGCCAGGTCGCTGAAATCCTTGGTGTCTGCCGGAACGGTGAAGGATGTAATGGCCCACAGGTCGTTGGTATAAAGCTGGGTATCCTCAGAAACCCCCAGGCTGCTGCGAACAGCGGTTTCCATAGCCGGATCTGCAAATTCCACCAGCTCAATCACACCGCCTACGGTGTAGCTGGAGATGAGCAGAGGACTGACCAGACCGTCTTCCCCGATGGAGAGGGCATACAGGGTATTTTCTCCGTCATGAAGCGTGATGGGCTCAGAATAGGTGTTTTTGTAGAGGGTGGGGTATTCACCGTTGGGGTTGACGCAAATCTTCTCCCCTTCACCGCAGGTATAGGTGATGCTGATGTACTGATTGTAGAAGCCGGGCTCAGGGGAAACTGTGGGCACCTTGGGACGCAGAGCATCCATCTGGGCCTTGATTTCCGGATTACTGATATTGTCCAGAAGGTTTACGGCATCCAGAAGCTTGTCCTGCTCCACATAGGTTTTGCACAGGGCGATATAAAGGTCCACGCTTGCGCCTTCTTCCAAAGCATGGGAGAGCACGTACTCAGCCTTGGTGTAGTTGCCGTCATCCCGGTACTGCTGGGCAAGCTCAATCGCAACGGCGTCGTTGTCGCTGACCATATCATAAGCGCGGTCATAAAACCAGGCAGAAACTTTCAGATTACCCTGATCCTCAAAAAATCGGGCACCCTGCAGCAGAATATCCCGGGTAAAGGCCCGGTCAAATACAAAGAAATACCATGCGGTAAAGATGACAATCACCAGGGCCAGGGCGACTGCAAGAATGATTCGCAATGCTTTTTTCATTTTAGACTCCGTTTCGAAATAATTTGTAACTAAATTATACTTCTTTGGGTGTATTCTGTCAAGTGTTGACATAAAATTGATGAATCTCTCTGCATAAATTGACAGGAAGCAAGCCTGGTTTTTGCTACAATGTTGAGAGGAGGTGGACGAATGAAGGGAAAGGAAGCCATTTTGGCTGTTGTTTTATGTATTGCCCTGCCATTTATGCTGGGGCAGCTGCTTTCCCCGGATGAAAAGCCGGAGACCGGGGAGAGCATCTCTGCCGAAACGGAAGCCCAGACACAGGAAACCACAGAGGAAACCCAGGTGCTGAAAGAAAGGCAGGTTACGCTTCTGAAGCAGGACGGTTCCGTGGAAACACTTCCTCTGGAATCCTATCTCGCAGGAGTCATTCTGGGGGAACTGCCGGGGGACTTTCAGCTGGAAGCCATGAAAGCCCTGGCGGTGGCGGCAAGAACTTTGGCAATTAAGAGCAGCGAAAACCCGGTGAAGCATCCCCAGGCGGCGGTGTGCTGGGATTCGGGTTGCTGCCAGGCCTATTGTGCGCCGGATACCTATCTGGAACAGGGTGGCAGTCAGGAGGTGGTGGACAAGGTTAGCCAAGCCGTGAAGGAAACCCAGGGACAGGTGCTTCTTTACCAGGGAGAACTGATTGAGGCAACCTATTTTTCCTGCTCCGGCGGCCGGACAGAGGATGCGGTTGCGGTTTGGGGTACGGATATTCCTTACCTGCAGGCCCAGGACAGTCCCGGGGAGGAAGATGCGGAGGTTTATATGGATACAGTAACGTTTCCTGTGGAGGATTTTACATATCTTTTGGGGATAGAGCCGTCGGCAACGGGATTGCAGGTGGATTCTGTCACCTATACCCGGGGCGGAGGCGTGGATACCATTGTCATCAGCGGAAAGGAATTTGACGGCGGACAGATGCGGCAGCTGCTGGGCCTGCGCTCTACCGCCTTTGCCATGCAAATTGTGGGAGAAACCGTGACCATTACCACCAAGGGCTTCGGACACCGGGTGGGTCTGAGCCAGTATGGAGCGGAGGCCATGGCGCAAAGCGGAAGCAATTACCTGGAAATTTTGGGCTATTATTACCCCAATACGGAAATTCATGCCTGGTAAGCTCTTGACAAACGGCCGGGTTTTTGTTAGGATACCCTCATAACGCAGTGAAGGGAAAAAGTAAGCATCTATCCTTCTTCCAGAGAGCCGCCGGTTGGTGTGAGGCGGTAAGAGCCGATGCCCAAATACCTCCCGGAGCGGCCTGCCTGAAATGCAGTAGGGAAGGACGGGTTCGCCCGATATAGCGAAGTGCGTTGTTGGACGCACCGAGGGCAGCATCGTGAGGTGCTGTCGAACCAGAGGTGGTACCGCGTATTTTCGCCCTCTGTCCTATGATGGACAGAGGGCTTTTTATTTTATACGAAAGGGATGTATGTATGAAAGTATATGACGAACTGGTAGCCAGAGGGCTCATTGCCCAGGTAACCAACGAAGCGGAAATCCGGGAAATGATTGATAACGGCAAGGCTACGTTCTATATCGGCTTTGACCCTACGGCAGATTCTCTCCATGTGGGACATTTCATGGCCCTGTGCCTGATGAAGCGGCTGCAGATGGCCGGCAACCGTCCCATCGCCCTCATTGGCGGCGGCACAGCTATGATTGGCGACCCCTCCGGCAGAACGGATATGCGCTCCATGATGACCAGAGAAACCATCGACCATAACTGCGCCTGCTTCAAAAAGCAGATGGAGCGGTTCATCGAATTCGGCGAGGGCAAGGCCCAGATGGTGAACAATGCAGACTGGCTGCTGGACCTGAATTACATTGAGGTTCTGCGGGAGGTTGGGGCCTGCTTCTCTGTAAACAATATGCTCCGGGCAGAGTGCTACAAGCAGAGAATGGAGAAGGGCCTGAGCTTCCTGGAGTTTAACTACATGATTATGCAGTCCTACGACTTCTACTACCTGTTCCAGAAGTACGGCTGCAATATGCAGTTCGGCGGCAACGATCAGTGGAGCAATATGCTGGGCGGCACCGAGCTGATTCGTAGAAAGCTGGGTAAGGATGCCCATGCCATGACCATCACCCTGCTTCTCAACTCCGAGGGCAAGAAGATGGGCAAGACCGCCAAGGGTGCCGTGTGGCTGGACCCCAACAAGACCTCTCCCTTTGAATTCTACCAGTACTGGCGGAACGTGGAGGATGCGGATGTGCTCAAGTGCATTCGGATGCTTACCTTCCTTCCCCTGGAGCAGATCAATGAGATGGACTCCTGGAAGGATGCCCAGCTGAACACCGCCAAGGAAATCCTGGCCTATGAGCTGACCAAGCTGGTCCACGGTGAGGAGGAGGCCGCCAAGGCTCAGGCCGCTGCCAAGGCTCTGTTTGCCGGCGGCGGAGATGATACCAATATGCCCACCACAAAGATTTCCCAGGAACAGCTTGCCGATGATAAAATCGGTATCCTGAACCTGATGGTAGCTTGCAAGCTGGCAGCCTCCAACGGAGAGGCCCGGCGTCTGGTGCAGCAGGGCGGTGTGTTCGTCAACGATGAGAAGGTGGCAGACCCCTTCTTCGCCGTGACCCGGCAGATGCTCCAGGAGGGTGTGCGGATCCGTAAGGGTAAAAAAGTATTCCACAAAGCTGTTATGGACTAATCGTAAGGGCTGACCGAAATCCGGTCGGCCCTTCTTTTTCTCAAAAATACGGTGGAATAATTGCAAAGTATTGCATAATGTGATATACTGTAACCATTCATACACCCGGAGGCGTTTATGACTGAATTAACCGTTTTTCAAAAGAAAATCAGGGATTTTTTGCCGGAAATTCCCCTTCGTTTTTATGAGCCCCTGGCAAAGCACACCTCCTTCCGCATCGGCGGTCCGGCTGAGGTGATGGCCTTTCCCCAAAATGCCAATCAGTTGGCTCAACTTCTGAAAGTGTCCGCTTTATTGGACTGCAAACCTGCTATTCTTGGAGCAGGAACCAACATTCTGGCCCCTGACCAGGGACTGACGGGATTGACCATCTGCCTGAAGGATGCCCTTGGGGGCATGACGGTGCTGGAGAATGGAAAAATCCGCTTTGGCGCAGGAATTTCCATGGCAAGGGCAGCAAGCTTTGCCGCCAAACAGGGTCTTTCCGGCATGGAATTTGCTCACGGGATTCCCGGCAGCATCGGCGGCGGCATCTACATGAATGCCGGTGCTTACGGCGGAGAAATCTGCCAGATCTGCCAGGAGGCAGAGGTGATGGATATGGCGGGGAATCTGCGAACCCTCACCCATGAGGAACTGGGCTTTTCCTACCGCCATAGCATCTTGGAGGAGCAGGATTTGATTGTGGTTTCCGGCACCTTTGCCCTGACCCCTAAGCCCCAGGAGGAAATTCAAGGCAAAATGCAGGAGCTGATGGAGCGGCGCAGAGCCTCCCAGCCTCTGGATATGCCCTCTGCCGGCTCCGCCTTCAAACGGCCGGTGGGCGGCTATGCGGCGGCGCTGATTGAGCAGGCCGGCCTGAAAGGCTTTCAGGTGGGTGGCGCAGCCGTATCCACAAAGCACGCAGGGTTTGTGGTGAATCTGGGAGATGCCACCGCCGCTGATGTGCAGGCGCTTTTGAAGCAGGTGGCAGAAAAAGTATATGCAAACTCCGGGATTACCCTGACCCCGGAAGTTCGCATCTGGTAAAGAGAGAGGAGTGTTTCCATGGGCGTGTCCTTTTCCGCAAAAGCAAAGGGGGAGGTCTGCCGGAATGTGCCCCAAAAGCATTGCTGCTGTCTTGCCCAGTGCTTTGGGATTCTGCTGTTTTGCAACAGTTTCCAGGGGGAAAGTATCAGGATAATCACAGAGAGCCGGGAGCTGGGGAATCTTCTTCCTCGCCTCTTTAAGCGCACCTTCGGGGTGAGTTTTGATGTGCTTCCGGAGGAGGATACAACCGGGAAGCTGAACTTTCAAATTACAGACACCGGGAAGATTTGCCGGATTATGGAGGCCTTCGGCTTCAATCCGGCAGATACTTTGTGTCTGCACATTAACCTGCCCATTGTGGAGGAGGACTGTTGTAAAACGGCCTTCCTCCGGGGAGCATTTTTAAGCGGGGGCTCTGTCACAGACCCGGGAAAAGGGTACCACCTGGAACTGACCACCACCCACCACAGTGTTGCCCGGGAGGCTTACTCCCTTATGCATGAGATTTTGGGGTTTTATCCCAAGTTTGCCAGCCGGGGCGGGGCGCAGGTGCTGTATTTCAAGCAAAGCGACCTGATTTCCGACTTCCTCACCTTTTTGGGAGCGCCTGTGGCAGCCATGGGCATTATCGAGGCCAAGCTGGAAAAGGAACTGAACAACAAGGTCAACCGCAGGTGCAACTGTGACGAAGCCAACACCTCCAAGATGGTGGAGGCAGCACAGGAGCAGCTGTCCGCCATCCGGCTTTTGCGGAGCCAGGGAACGCTGGAAAAACTGCCCCAGAATCTCCTGCAGGCGGCCCAGGCCCGGGAGAGTAACCCGGAAGCATCCCTGACGGAGCTGGCGGCTATGATGGAGCCGCCCATTTCCAAACCCGCCATGAATCATCGTCTGAAGAAGCTGATACAGCTTGCAACGGAGGCAACACCATGAGTTTTGTGCATTTGCATGTCCACTCGGAATACAGTCTTTTGGACGGCGCCTGCCGCATCGGCTCCATGATGGACCGGGTGAAGGAGCTGGGCCAGGATGCCATCGCCCTGACGGATCATGGGGTGATGTACGGCTGTATCGATTTTTATAAAAAGGCAAAAGAGGCGGGAATCAAGCCCATCATCGGCTGTGAGGTTTATGTAGCCCGGCGGGGGATGGAGGACAGAATCTACGGCGTGGATAACGAAGCCTACCATCTTGTGCTGCTGTGCAAGGACAGAACCGGCTACGAAAACCTTTGCTACCTGGTTTCCCAGGCTTATCTCAAAGGTTTCTACGGAAAGCCCCGGGTGGACTTGAAGCTCCTGCGGGAGCGTCATGAGGGACTGATTGCCCTGTCTGCCTGCCTGGCAGGTGCCATTGCTCAGGACTTGCTTCAGGAGGACTACGATGCCGCCCGTTCCTATGCTTTGGAACTGAAAGATATTTTTGGGGAGGACAACTTTTATCTGGAACTTCAGGACCACGGTATCCCGGAGCAGCGTGCTGTAAATCAGGGAATCATGCGCCTTTCCCGGGAACTGAATCTTCCCCTGGTGGTGACCAACGATGCACATTACCTCCGCCGAGAGGATTCGGTGATTCAGGATGTGCTTCTTTGCATCCAGACAGGAAAAACCGTGGACGATCCCAAGCGGATGAAATTCCAGACGGACGAATTCTACTTAAAAAGTGAAGAAGAGCTGCGGCAGCTGTTTCCCAACTGCCCGGAGGCCTTTGAAAATACCGCAAAAATTGCCCAGCGCTGTAATCTGGACTTTGAATTTCACAAGTACCATCTGCCTTCCTTCCCGGTTCCGGAGGGGTATACCAACGAGGAATTTTTCCGGAAGCTGTGTGAGGACGGCTTTTCCCAGCGGTATGAGAATCCCCCGAAGGAATACCGAGAGCGGCTGGAATACGAAATCGGCGTTATCAGCCGGATGGGGTATGTGAATTACTACCTGATTGTCTGGGACTTTATCCGCTATGCCAAGGAATCCGGGATTCCTGTGGGCCCGGGCCGTGGTTCCGGTGCCGCTTCCATCGTAGCCTACTGCCTGCATATTACGGAAGTGGACCCCATGCAGTACGGACTGATTTTTGAGCGGTTCTTGAACCCGGAGCGGGTGAGTATGCCGGACTTTGATACGGACTTCTGCCAGGAGCGCCGGGGAGAGGTCATCGCCTACGTCATGGAAAAATACGGTTCAGACCATGTGGCCCAGATTGCCACCTTCGGTACCATGGCGGCCCGGGGGGCGATCCGGGATGTGGGCCGAGCTCTGAACTTCTCCTATGGAGAGACGGATGTGGTGGCAAAGCAGGTTCCTGCCACGCCCCATATCACCCTGGAAAAGGCTTTGGAAACCTCTCCCAGACTGAAAGAGATGTATAACCAGGATGAGCAGGTGAAGAAGCTCATTGACACGGCAATGACCCTGGAGGGAATGCCCAGAAATACATCCACCCATGCCGCCGGCGTGGTGATTACCGCCGACCCGGTGTATACCTATGTGCCGCTGGCGAAAAATGATGATACCGCCGTGACCCAGTACACCATGACCACCATTGAGGAGCTGGGCCTTCTGAAGATGGACTTTCTGGGCCTGCGGAACCTGACGGTGATTCAGGATGCCCAGGAGCAGATTCAGCAAGTCCAGCCGGATTTTGATATTTCCAAAATTCCGGACAATGACCAGGAAACCTTTGACATGCTGGCAGAGGGAAAGACCCAGGGTGTATTTCAGCTGGAATCCGCCGGAATTACCGGTGTGTGCATCAATATGCACCCCAACTCCATCGAAGACCTGACGGCTATTGTGGCGCTGTACCGCCCCGGCCCTATGGACTCTATTCCTACCTTCATTGCCAATAAGCTGGATCCCAAGAAAATTACCTATAAAACGCCTCTGCTGGAGCCAATTTTGAAGATAACCTATGGCTGTATTGTCTACCAGGAGCAGGTCATCGAGATATTTCGGACTTTAGCCGGCTATACCATGGGACAGGCGGACAATATCCGCCGGGCCATCTCCAAGAAGAAACACGCCGTCATCCAGGCGGAACGGCAGGTTTTTGTATACGGCGACGAGAAACAGGGGATACCCGGCTGCATCGCCAACGGTGTATCGGAGGAGGCTGCCCAATCCCTTTATGATGAAATCGTTGCCTTTGCCGACTATGCCTTCAATAAGGCCCATGCGGTGTGCTATGCGGTGGTATCTTACCAGACGGCGTACCTAAAATGCCACTACCCCCGGCAGTACATGGCAGCCCTTATGACCTCCGTGCTGGATTCTGCCGCCAAAATCTCCGGCTACATTGCCGAGTGCAAGGAAATGGGCATTGCCACCCTGCCGCCGGATGTGAACCACTCCTTTGACCACTTCACCGTGGAGGGGGATGCCATTCGCTTCGGCATGGGTGCCATCAAGAACGTGGGGCGGGGTCTGATCCGCACCATGGTTGCCAAGCGGGAAGAGGGCGGCCCTTTCAAATCCCTGGAGGATTTTCTTCAGAGAATGGGGGAAGGGGAACTGAACAAGCGGGCGGTGGAGAACTTCATCAAATGCGGTTCCATGGACTGCTTTGGATACCACCGCAGCCAGCTGCTGGCGGTCTATGATGTGATGATGGACAGCGTTGCCAGCTCCCGGCGGCGGAATCTGGATGGGCAGATGGGCATGTTCTCCATGCTCCAGGACACAGATGCCGCTGTTTCCATTCCCATCCCCCAGCTGGCAGAGCTGAAAAAGGCGGACTTGATGCTGATGGAGAAGGAAACCACCGGCATCTACCTGTCCGGGCACCCCATGATTGATTACCGTCCCTATCTGAAAAACACCCACGTGGTACCTATCGGTGTGCTGATGGAGGAGGACTGCCCCTATGAAGACGAGCAGATTGTGAGCGTTGCGGGCATTGTCCAGACGGTGAAGCTGAAAACCACAAGGAACAACTCCATGATGGCCTATGTGACCATAGAGGATGACACCGGCGGTGTGGAGCTTCTGGTATTTTCCAAAGTACTCAGCCAATATGGCGGCTATCTGCGGGAAAACCAGCCTGTGGTGATTGTGGGAAAACTCTCCATCCGGGATGAGAAAGAGCCCCAGATTATTGTGAATCGGGCAAGACCCATTTCCGATTATGTGGACGGGCTGGCAGAGGAAGAACCGGAGAGGAAAACCGGCACCTTGTATCTGCGCTTGCCCACTCAGGAGGATAGCCGGTACCGGAAGGTACGGGCCATGGTCAATATGTTCCCGGGGACGCAGAAGGTCGTGGTGTACTTTGCAGACACCAGGCAATGCCGGGGAGCCCAATGCAGCCTGGACAAGCGGCTGCTAAGTGAGCTTCAGAATGTGCTGGGGCAGGAGAATGTTGTTGTAAAATAGCTTTCCTTTTAGAAAGAAATGTGTTATAGTAACGGGAAGGGGTTTCTGTATGAAAAGCAAATGGCTTATGCTTCTTGGCGTTCTGGCGTGCCTGCTTCTTTCCGGCTGCGCTATGAAAACGGTGGACGAGATGTACTGTCTGCCCAAGCGCTCCGAGGCTTATCAGGAATTGCAGAAGGTTCTGGATACTGAGCTTCAGAATATGGAATACTGTGCACCGCTTTCCGGAATGAACCAGCAGCCGGTTCAGGCTGCGGATGTGGACGGAGACGGGGTGTCGGAATTTCTGGTATTCGCAAAAGCAGCCGGAGAACGGCCTTTGCGGATTCTGGTAATTGAGCGGGAGGATCAGACCTTTACCCTTACGGATACCCTGCAATTCAGCGGTACGGCCTTTGACCAGGTGGAGTATATCTCCATGGATGACAAAAGTGGCGTGGAGCTGGTGGTGGGAATCCAGCTGAGCGATCAGCTCCTGCGCTCCGTAGCCGCCTACACTTTTGCGGATGGTAAGGGAGAAAAGCTGCTGGATGCCAATTATACCAATTTTCTGACTGTGGATTTGGATCGGGACAACCAGGGCGAACTGTTTGTCCTTTACCCCGGCCAGACGGAAGAAAGCCCCGGATTTGTTGCTCTGTATGAAGTGGAGAAGGGTGTGGTGGAGCGTTCTCTTGAAGTAAAGCTCTCTGCTCCTGTCAGCCGGCTTCAGCGGGTCATTACCGGTGAGCTTGCCGGCGGAGAAGCTGCCGTATTTGTAGCCAGTGCTTTGGAAGATACGGTATTGGTCACGGATGTGTATGCTCTGCGCAGCGGTGCCCTGACCAATATCAGCCTGTCCAACGAATCCGGCACCAGTGTCAGCACCATACGCAATCACTTTGTGTATGCCCAGGATATTGATGAGGATGGTCAGCTGGAGCTGCCAGCCCTGATTCCCATGAAAGCCATGTCTGAGAGGAACACCCAAAGCGAGGATTTAATCCGCTGGTATTCTCTGTCTATCACCGGCGAAGAGGTGGATAAGCTGTACACATACCACAACTTTGTCAACGGCTGGTATCTGGTGCTGGACAGCACTTGGGCCCAGCAGGTGACGGTGACCCAGGACAGTACCGGCTACAGCTTTTATCTGTGGGATCTGGCAAAGGAAAATGCCATCCGGGTGCTGGAAGTGCAGATGCTCTATGACCAGGATGAGATTTCTCAGGCTATGGAAAGTGGCGCTATTTTGCTCTATCAGGGAGAGTCATCCGCCTATGTGGGCGTTCTGACTTCCGATGCAGCCCAGTTCGGACTGACCCAGGAGTGGCTCCGGGGCAGTTTTTACCTGATTTATGATGTCCATTTCCAGCCGGAGGCTTAAAAGGAGTATACTATGCGAAAAGTTCTGATAATGGAAGATGAAGAGAATATCCGCAGTTTTGTGGTAATCAACTTGAAGCGAGCCGGCTACCAGGCGGTGGAGGCAGCTACAGGTCAGGAGGCGCTGGATAAGCTCCGGGAAAATCCGGATATCGGCGTAGCCATTTTGGATATCATGCTGCCGGACATTGACGGCTTTGAGGTTTGTCGGCGGATTCGTGCCACCAACAAGCAGATGGGCATTATTATGCTTACTGCCCGCACCCAGGAGATGGACAAGGTAACAGGCCTTATGACCGGTGCGGATGATTATGTGACAAAGCCCTTTTCCCCGGCGGAGCTGACCGCCCGGATTGACGCACTGTTCCGCAGAATCGGCGGTGACAACTCTGGGGACGATGAGTTACTGGTGCAGGGCCCCTTTGTGATGAACACCCGGAATCATACCCTGGAGAAGGCGGGCAGCCGAATCCGGTTGACCCAGGTGGAGTATTCCATCCTGAAGCTTTTCATGCAGAACCCGGGAAGAGCTCTGTCCCGTGAGGATATTCTCTCCGGTGTGTGGGGCCGGGAATACGAAGGAGAGCTGAAAATTGTGGATGTGAACATCCGCAGACTTCGTATTAAAATTGAGGACGATACTGCCAATCCCACCTATATCACCACGGTCTGGGGCTTTGGCTATAAATGGGGAATTTGACCCTGAAAGGGGGAGCCAATTGTGATTAAAGTGAAGGGCTTGCGCAGGCGTTGGCTCCTGAATGCTGTGGCCATGGTAAGTATCCTGGGGCTTATCTGCGTAATTTGTATCACACTGGCGGTGTCGGCGTACTACTATTCGGCCATGGAGTCGGATATGCGGTACCGGGCCAAGACCTCCACGGAGTTTTTCGGGGAGTATCTGAACCAGGGATACTATGATTACTACAAATCCTGCGCAATCTACGCCCAGACATTTGATGAGAAAAATACCCTGGAGCTGCAATTCATTGATGCTGATGGGCAGCTGGTTGCTTCCTCCTACGGTCAGTTTTTGGGAGCATCTCCTACCACGTCGGACATATCCCAGGCTCTGGAAACGGGAAAGATTTCCAGCTTCGTGGGAAAGGATCCCAATACCGGGGAGGGTATCATGGCAGTCTCCAGTCCCATGCGTTACAGCAATGGACAGATTATCGGTGTTTTGCGCTATGTTACCGCAACCCGCCAGCTGGATATGCAGATACTGACCATCGGCTGCTTTGCTTTTGGCGCCCTGTTTGTGGTGATTCTGGCTATGGTCATTGGCAGCAATTACTATATGCATACCATTTTAGTGCCCCTGCGGGAAATCATTGAAAAAGCAAAGCGTATCACAAACGGCAGCTACGGCATCCAGATTCAGACCCGCTATGATGACGAGGTGGGAGAACTGGCAGAGACCATCAATGAGATGTCCCTGAAAATCAGCGAAAACGAAAAGCTGCAAACAGACTTTATCTCCTCACTGTCCCACGAGCTGCGCACACCCCTCACGGCCATTACCGGCTGGAGCGAAACCCTGCTCAGCGGGGACGATCTGGACGAAAATACCCAGCGGGGTGTGAAAATCATCCACCGGGAAGCGGTGCGCATGACGGAGATGGTGGTGGAGCTGCTGGACTTCACCCGTATGCAGGATGGGCGTATGACACTCAACATGGAGCTGGCAGATATCCGCAGTGAGTTTGAGGATACGGTCTATATGTACGGCAGCCGCCTGGCCCAGGACGGAATCACCCTGGAATATCTGGACAATGACCAGGATATTCCGGAGATTTCCTGTGACCCCAAGCGTCTGCGGCAGGTGTTCCTGAATATCTTGGATAACGCCGCAAAGCACGGGGGAGAGGGCAAGCGGATTCAAGCGGAAATTCTCTGGGAGGATGAGGAAGTCGTAGTGAATATCCGGGACTTCGGCCCCGGTATCCCGGAGGATGAGCTGCCCCTTGTGACCAAAAAATTCTATAAAGGAAGTTCCAAAGCCCGTGGTTCCGGTATCGGTCTGGCGGTATGCGATGAGATTGTGCAGCTTCACGGGGGAACATTGACCCTTTCCAATGCAGAGGGAGGGGGAACTCTGGTATCGGTCCGGATTCCCGCCAACCAGTAAGGACGGTTTTACATGACAGAAAATAACCAGGAAAAATTCAAGACCTCCATCGGCGGACAGGCGCTGATTGAGGGAATTATGATGCGGGGTCCCCAAAAGGACGCGGTGGTGGTTCGTACCAACGGCGAACTGGACATCTCCGTAACCCAAAGAAAGGTCCGACCCAAAGGCTCCGTTCTCACCTGGCCCCTGATTCGGGGCGTGGTGAACTTCTTTGATGCCCAGGTGGTGGGGGTAAAAGCCCTGATGCACTCGGCAGATCTGGTGCCTGAAGAGGAGGAATCCCAGGAGCAGTCCCGTTTCGACAAATGGCTGGAGGAGAAGCTGGGCAATGAGAAATTCCAGAGCTTCGTTATTGGCTGCGCCGTGACATTGGGCATTTGTATGTCTATCGGCCTTTTCTTCCTGATTCCTATGGTAATCGGAGGCTTTTTGACCCGCTGGATTGACAGCAATCTGGTGTTGAATCTGGTGGAAGGTCTGATTCGGATTCTGATTTTTGTGGGCTACATGGTGCTGGTGTCCCGGATGAAGGAAATGCGCCGGGTGTTTTCCTACCATGGAGCAGAACATAAAACCATTCGCTGCTATGAGGCAGGACTCCCTCTGACGGTGGAAAATGTGCGCCGCCAGACCCGGCTTCACCCCCGGTGCGGCACCAGTTTTCTGCTGGTGATTATGGTGATTTCCATTCTTGTGTTCTCCATTGCCTCTTCGGCGTTGCTGAGCGTGGTGCCTCAGCTGGCAGCCATGCGGGGACAGTTCCTTTACAGCCTGATTATGGTGGTGTTCAAACTGCTGCTGCTTCCTCTGGTGGTGGCTCTCGGCTATGAAATGAACCGCTGGGCAGGACGGCATGACAATGCCTTTACCCGGGTGCTGACAGCTCCCGGAATGTGGTTTCAGAATTTTACAACCAATGAGCCGGATGACAGCATGATTGAAGTTGGCATTGCGGCGCTGGAAGCGGTGCTTCCGGAAAAGGAGGGCGACGATCGTTGGTAAAAACCCTATCCCAGTTGTATTCGGAAGTGCGGAAGGCTCTGCTGACCCAGGAGGACCCCCAGACCGCCGGCATGTACGCCAGAAATCTTGTTTGCCACGTAACCGGCGTTTCCCCGGAGAAGATTCTCTCCCACGGCGAGCATTATGTGGGGCAGGGGGAGTGTGATACCCTTCAGAAGGCGGTAGAGCGGATTTTGCAGGGGGAACCTCTGGCCTATGTGTTGGGGGAATGGGATTTTTATGGCATGACCCTCCATGTGGATTCCCATGTGCTGATTCCCAGAGATGATACCTGTGCTCTGGCCAATCTCGCCATTGGGCAGGCTTTGTTTCTGGGCAGCAGTCCCAGAATTCTGGATTTGTGCACCGGTTCCGGCTGCATCGGCCTTGCCATTGCCCAGCGGGTTCCCGATGCCAAGGTAACTCTGGCAGATTTATCCCGGGATGCTCTGGCGGTGGCCAAGCGCAATATTGTTGCCCACAAGCTCACATCCCATGTTTCCTGTGTTCAGGTGGATGCTCTGAAGCCTCCGGCCCCGTTTCTGGGGAAATTTGATATGATTGTTTCCAACCCTCCTTATGTGACAACCAAGGAGATGGAAGAACTTCCCCACAGTGTAAAGGATTTTGAGCCTGCCATGGCGCTGCATGGCGGGGAAGATGGTTTGGATTTTTACCGGGCCATCGCCAGGAATTTTACAGCGGCTTTGAAACCCGGCGGCTACCTGTGCTTTGAATTTGGCATGGGACAGGGAGATGCGGTGTGCCGGCTCCTGGAAGAAAACGGATTTACCGTTTTGGAACGGGTAAAAGATTATAATGAAAGAGAACGGGCGGTCATGGCCCGGTATACCAGGGAGGAAGAATAAAATGGCTACGAAAAAAACTGTCTATGAGGCACCTTCTCCGGCAGAGGACAAGAAGAAAGCACTCCAGACTGCACTGTCTCAGATTGAGAAGAACTTTGGCAAAGGCACGGTTATGCGTCTGGGTGACCGCCCGGAAATGAACGTGGATGCCATCCCCACCGGCTCTCTGGCACTGGATGCAGCCCTGGGCATTGGCGGCGTTCCCAAGGGACGGATTATTGAGATTTACGGACCGGAATCCTCCGGTAAAACCACCCTAGCTCTGCACATTCTGGCAGAGGCCCAGAAGCGGGGCGGTGAGGTGGCATTCGTGGATGCGGAGCACGCCCTGGATCCGGTTTATGCCGCCGCTCTGGGAGTGGATACGGACAATATGCTGGTGTCCCAGCCGGATACCGGCGAGCAGGCTTTGGAAATCACCGACGCTCTGGTGCGCTCCGGCGCTGTGGATGCGGTAGTGGTGGACTCCGTTGCTGCTCTGGTGCCCAAGCAGGAAATCGAAGGGGAAATGGGCGACACCTTTGTGGGCCTTCAGGCCCGGCTCATGTCCCAGGCCCTTCGTAAGCTGGCCGGCACCATTGCCAAGACCAACTGCGTGGTAATTTTCATTAACCAGCTGCGTATGAAAATCGGCGTGATGTACGGCAATCCCGAAACTACCACCGGCGGAAACGCCCTGAAGTTCTACGCCTCTGTCCGGCTGGATGTGCGCCGGGTGGAGTCCATCAAGGAAGGCGGCAATGTTATCGGCAACAAGACCCGGGTCAAGGTGGTAAAGAACAAGGTTGCGCCTCCTTTCCGGGAAGCCTATTTTGACATTCTCTACGGTGAGGGCATCAGTAAGTGGAGCGAGCTGGTGGATTTGGCTGTGCAGCTGGAAATCATCCAGAAGAGCGGCAGCTGGTTCTCCATGGGTGACGAGCGGATTGGACAGGGCAAGGATAGCGTCAAGAACTTCCTGATGGCCAACCCTGAACTGGCCCAGCAGGTAGAGAATCAGGTGCGGGAGAATATGTGGAAGCTGATGGGCGGCGTTCAGAGAAATCCCGCCAAGGCTGCGGAGCGTCCCATCGCCGTAACCGCAGATGAGTTTGACGATGAGGGTTGATTCCCTTGCCAACAAGCCGGATATGGCCGGCAGATATCGGGTCTGTTTTTCTGACGGAACGATGCTTCGGCTGTACCGGCAGACGGTGCAGGATTACGGATTGTATCCGGGTCTGGAGCTGGAAGAGGAGACTTTCCAAAAGCTTCAGCAGGACGCAGGGCAGATGTCTGCCAAAATGCGGGCTGTGCGGATTGTGGCATCCTCCAATATTTCCCAAAAGGGATTGGAGCGGCGCCTGGTGCAAAAAGGGGAGGACCCCCAGCAGGCCAAAAATGCGGTAAAGTGGATGTCGGATATGGATTTGCTGGATGACCGGAAAACGGCGGAGCAGATTGTCAGCAGCTGTATCCGGAAGGGCTATGGCCTCACAAGAGCCAAGCAGGCTTTGTATGAAAAACAAATTCCCCGGGAGTTCTGGCAGGAAGTGCTGGAGGATTACCCGGACCAGATGGAATATATTGTTTCCTTTTTAAGTACCCGGCTGAAGGGCAATCCCGATGGGCGGGAGATTCGCCGGGCTACAGATGCCCTGATTCGCAGAGGCCACAGCTATGGTGCCATTCGCAAAGGGCTGGGGCAGCTGGCAATAGATGATGATTTCCAGGAGGAATAGTATGGCAAAAGTTGGATTTATCTCCCTGGGCTGTGCCAAAAATCAGGTGGACTGCGAGCGGATGATGTATCGGGTCCAGGAGGCAGGCTTTGAGGTGGAGCCGGATGTAGCCGGCTGTGATGTGGTGGTAATTAACACCTGCGGCTTTATCGATTCTGCCAAGGCGGAGGCAATCAACCATATCCTGCAAACCGCCCAGCTGAAAGAGCAGGGGCTGGTGGGAAAGATTCTGGTAACCGGCTGCCTCTCTCAGCGGTATCAGGAGGAAATCCTCCAGCAGATGCCGGAGGTGGACGGAATTCTTGGCACGGGAAGCTATGACCGGATTGTCCCTGCCATTGAGCAGCTGCTGGAAAATCAGGTAGTGGAGGATTTTGCCTCCATTGACGCTCCCGAGGTGGAAACCGGCAGAATCCTTACAACGCCGGAGCATTATGCCTACCTGAAGATTGCAGAGGGCTGCGATAACCGCTGCGCCTATTGCATTATTCCTTACCTGCGGGGCAAATTCCGCAGCCGTCAGATGGATGATATCCTTTACGAGGCCAGAATGCTGGCAGACAGCGGCGTAAAGGAGCTTCTGGTGGTGGCACAGGATACCAGCCGCTATGGCACGGATCTGCCGGGACATAAGCGACTGTTGCCGGAGCTGCTGACCCGTCTGTGTGAAATTGATGGAATCCACTGGATTCGGGTGCATTATACCTATCCCGATGAAATTGACGATGCCCTCATTGATGTGATGGCTACCCAGGACAAGATTGTCAAATACCTGGACATCCCCATCCAGCACTGCAACGATAAAATCCTGAAACTGATGAACCGCCGCAGCACCGGAGAGGAATTGCGTGAGCTGTTTGCCAAGCTCCGCAGCCGGATTCCCGGCCTGGTGATTCGTACCAGCATCATTACCGGCCTTCCCGGAGAAGGGGAGGAGGAATTCTCTGAGCTGTGCGAATTTTTGAAGGAGCAGCGCCTGGAACGTGTGGGGGCTTTCCCCTTCTCTCCGGAGGAGGGAACCCCGGCCTACGATATGCCCCATGTGGATGAGGACGAGGCTCAGAAACGGGCCCAGATGGTGGAGGAAATCCAATCCCGGATTATGGACGAGTGCAACATGGCCCTTATGGGAAAAACCCTGGAGGTGCTTGTTGACGGCTTCGACCCGGAGCAGGAGCAGTTCTACGGGCGTACTTATGCCGATTCCCCGGAAATTGACGGCCGGGTCTGGATTGCTTCGGAAGAGGCTTTGGTGGAGGGCAGCTTCGTGAAGGTTTGTATTGATGCCCTGGTGGACGGAGATTTGTCCGGCTATATCGTGGAGGAAGAAGCATGACATTAGCCAGCAAAATCACATTGGTGCGGGTTGCTTTCATTCCCGCAATCATGGCCTGTATGTACGCAAGCGCCGGCGCATCCGGTGTGTGGATGTGGGCCAGCCTGGCTATCTTCATCATTGCCAGCATTACCGACTTTGTGGACGGCTATATTGCCCGGAAGTACCACCAGGTCAGCGACTTTGGAAAGTTTCTGGACCCTCTGGCGGATAAGCTTCTGGTCATTGCAGTGATGGTCATGTTCTGCCAGTGGGATGTATTCCCGGCCTGGGCTCTGATGATTGTACTGGCTCGGGAGTTTGCCGTGACCGGCCTGCGGCTTATTGCTGTGGGCAAGGGCGTGGTGATTGCAGCCGGCTGGAGCGGTAAGGTGAAAACCGCCAGTACCATGGTGGGTCTGTGTGTGCTTATGGCATTCCCCACGGATCCCATCGTTGCCTGGATTGTGGTAGCGGTTGTGGTGATTACCACGGTTTATTCCGGCATTGAGTATTTCGTTCAGAACTGGAAATGCCTGTGGCAATAAGAATTGCCCATACCAATGGAAATCATTGGTATGGGCTTTTTCGTGGAAAAAATCTGGAAAATTCCATGGACTTGTGATATAATACCCTGGGTCAAGCCCAAAGAATATGTACTTACGAGGTAATTATGAACGATAAGGAAATCGGAGAAATCCGCCGCCGGGTCCGTCGGGACCGGAGCAATATGACTGCCATTTACGGCTGCTATGTAAACGGACAGGGGGAGATTGTATCCCAGTTTACCCAGAGTGTGGGCATGATGTCTGAAAATGAAGGGGAGAAGTACTTTGGCCTCATGAAGCGGGCTCTCTCCGGCACCCTGGGAAAGAATCTCATTGACGTGACCTTCACCACGGCCCAGGTGGCAGACAGTCCGGAGCATAAGCTTCTCATGGAGCTGCGGAACACCCGGCTCCAGAATGATGAGATCAGAGAGGCTTTTTACCAGAAAATTATCGAGAGCATCAGCTTCCCGGAGGGATATGTGATTCTCCTTGGCTGCGACAGCTATGATGTGCCCTTCAAGGGGAAGGATGACAGCATCCAGCTGGACAACTCCAATGAAACCTATACCTATCTTCTGTGCGCCATCTGCCCGGTGAAGCTCACAAAATCCACTCTGCGGTATATTCCGGAGGAAAAGAGGTTTCAGGACGGGGGTGCCAACAATGTGATGAATCCTCCGGAGCTGGGCTTCCTGTTCCCGGCCTTTGACAACCGGGCTACCAACATCTATAACGCCCTGTACTACACCAAGAGCAACAAGGAAAACCACCCGGAGCTTGCCCAGGCGCTGTTCAACACCCAGATTCCCATGCCCGCCGCCGAGCAGAAAAAGTCCTTTGAGGCGCTCCTGAGCAGCTCTCTGGAGCAGGAGTGCAGCATGGAGGTGGTGCAGACTGTCCACGAGCAGCTGCGCCAGTCCATGGACCTGCACAAGGAAAGCAAGGTGGAAGAGCCGCTGCTGATTTCCAAGGAGCAGGTGAAGGATATGCTGCAAGCCTGCGGTGTCTCCCAGGAGCATATTGCCAAGTTCAGCGTGGATTTTGATGAAACCTTCGGTTTTGAGGCGGAGCTGCATCCCAGGAACATCATTGACAGCAAGCATTTTGCGGTAAATACCCCGGACGTTTCCATTAAGGTCAACCCGGAAAGAGCGGATTTGCTGGAGACCAGAACCATCGGCGGCGTAAAATACATTCTGGTTTGCGCCGATGAAAATGTGGAAGTCAACGGTGTAAATATTCAGTTCCAGGGCGAACCCCAGCCGGTTTGACCTGATCTGGATTGACACAGAAAAAGAAGAGGTGGAATTATGTCCGGAAAAGAACTGCTGCGTACCCTGAAATTTTTGCTTTTCTCCCTGTCTGCGGGAATCATCGAGCTGTCAGCTTTCACGCTGCTGACGGAGCTTACCCACTGGAGCTACTGGCCCAGCTATCTTATTGCCTTGATTCTCTCCGTGGTCTGGAACTTTACCCTCAATCGCCGCTTTACCTTCCAATCGGCGGGAAATGTTCCTGTTGCCATGGCCAAGGTGCTGGCTTTTTATTGTGTGTTTACGCCGGTTTCCACCATCCTGGGAAATTATCTGGCGGAGACTCTCCTGTGGAACGAGTATCTGGTAACAGGCCTCAATATGGTTGCCAATTTCGTGCTGGAATACCTGTATGACCGCTTTGTGGTGTTCGGGAAAACCCTAGATACTTACCAGAAAACTGCCAAGTAAAAAGCCGCCGGGAAACCGGCGGTACTGGAAAATGGAATATCAAAGTGGGAAAGGAACAGGCATCATTTGGGTCGTGCCTGTTCCTTTCTCTTCATCCTATTTTGCTTGAAAGCCCTCAGGGCTATTCAGAGCGTTCTTTCATAGCATATTTCCTCAGTACCGAAGCAAGGCTTGACTTTCCCGTATGTGACAAATCCGCAGGACTCATAGAATTTCCTCGCCCTGGTATTCTCCGTAAATACCCACAGCATGATTTTATGATAACCTGCTGCCTTTACATCTTCCAGTACTTTTTCCATCATCTTGGTGCCATAGCCTTTTCGCCACTTGTTCTGCAGGCTGTGAATGCAGATGAGCTCTGCATAATCCGGCATATCGTTGTCTCTGGCTTTATCCCAATATGCGATACAGTGAGGTGTCCCATCCACTTCCAGAATGTATCCGTTACCTTGCTTCTCCTCCAGTAACCACTGATACATGGCTGTGGCACGGGTGAGATCGGTTGCCTTCTTTAATACATCCGGTGAGAGAATATCCCCAAAAGCGGCTTTCCAACTTTCCGTTTGGATATAAGCCAAAGCTTTTTCGTCTCCTTGCCGTACCTTCCGAATGGAATGTTTCATACTGCTGCCACCTCCTGATGGGAATAAACAACTGACGGCATTCAGACAAAGCCAAATGCAGTCAGAGAGATATTACATTATTTGCTTGCCAGATTTACGAGAATGTCCACACAAGTTTCAATGCCCAGCTTGCTGCTGTTGAGGCAGATATCGTAGTTCTGGGCGGTGCCCCAGGTGCGGCCTGTGTAGTGCTGGTAGTTTACCCGGCGGCGCTTATCCTTTTCCTGCAACCGGGCTTCCGGGCTCTTTTCAGACTCTCCGTACAGACGTACAATCCGTTCCGCACGATAGGCCATATCCGCATGGATGAAAGCATGGAGGGCATCCGGACGATCCTTTAGAATGTAGTCGGCATTCCTGCCCACAATGACGCAGGGGCCTTTGTCCGCCAGCTGCAAAATCACATTGCACTGAATGTTCCACAGAAAATCTGCGGCAGACATTCCGTTCATTACTCCGGGGACACCCTGAGGGGCAAATGCGTAGGAAAGAAAACTCTTTCCGGGGGAATGTTCCCCGTGTTCTTCTACAAATTGGGGGGCGAAGCCGGACTCCACAGCAATCTGGTCTACCAGCTCCTTGTCATAGAAGGGGATACCCAGTTTTTGCGCAACCTCCCGGCCAATGCTGCGGCCGCCGCTGCCGAATTCACGGCTGATGGTAATAATCTTTTTCTCCATATTTAGGGCCTCCTTTTTGCATCAGAATCTGATACTATTATTATAACAACCCGGGAGAAAAAGTCAAATGCAAAGGTTGCTCAGGGCTTGAAGTAACCCAAACAAACCAGATGGGGACCGGTATGGGTTCCCACGGTACTGCCAACAATACCTCTTTTGACCATGCTCCATTTCAGATCGGCAGTTTCCAGGAACGCGGTCAGATCGGCCTCGTCTGTGCCGGTATGGGCAATCATGGCAGGCATGGCGGCATCCATCGGTGTTTCTGTCAGCAGCTTGTTCAGTGCGGAGTGGGCAGCTTTTACGCCTCTGGCTTTTCCAATCACCTGCAAAACGCCGTCTCTGACGGTCAGAACAGGGCGGATTCCCAGCAGGGTCCCTGCTGCTCCGGCGGCCTTGGAGAGCCGTCCACCCTTTACCAGATAATCCAGAGTGTTCACAATACCATAAACGGTAAGGCGGGTCTTGGCGTTTTCGATTTCCTCAGCCAGTCTTTTGGCGTTGTAGCCTTTTTCCCGGAGCTGCAGGGCATAGTCCAGCAGCAGCCGCTGGCCGATGGTAACGGAAAGGGTATCCACCACCCATATGCAGTCAGCGTAATCCTGAGCGATGGCTTTTGCACTCTGGTAGGTGCCGGACAGGGCAGAGGAGATGCATAGCACCACAGCTTCGTCTCCTGCGTCCTTCACCTCCTGGAAGGCTTTTTCAAATTCATAGGGAGCAGGCTGGCTGGTGGTGGGAAGTTCCTTGCAGGAGGCCAGCTTGTTGTAGAATTCCTCCTGGGTAATGGTTACACCGCTTAAATACTCCTGCTCTCCAAAGTTGATGGGAATGGGAATCAGCTTGACACCCAGTGCCTTGGCCTCTTCCAGTGTGAGATCAGATGCGCTGTCAATAATCAGTTGAACTGCCATAAATCCTCCATTATTCCTGCGCCAGCATATCAAATCGCTGCTGGAGCGTGGCAAGTGTCCGGTAAAAGACGATTAAATCCTCCATTGGAATTCCTTCATTTACCGTGTTTTGAATTTCCATAGACGTATTGCGGATGAAGTCAGAAATCTCCCAGCCGGAGGGAGTCAGAACCAATTTCTTACCGTGGCGCTGATTTTCCTGGTCTTGTCGGTAGGCCACATGTCCCATATCAATCAACTCCCGGATTTCCCGGCTGACCAGAGACCGGTTGGACTGGCTGTGCCGGGACAGCTCGGCAGAACTAAGTCCTTCCGGATGCTTTCTGAGCAGATATACCCAGAAAATGTGGACAGACTTCAGTCCCAATTTCTCGTTCCATTTCGCTTTCAGTTTCTGAATATCCCAATAAATTCCGCTGATGTGATTGGCAAAAGTTTCAAAGCGTTCTGTTTCCAAATGCTACACCTCATTTCGTCGGAGACACTCTATCATAAAAATGTTCACTTGTCAACAATAAATTCTAAATGAAATGCCCACAGCTCATCTGTAAGAGCTGTGGGCATAAATTCAACTGATTTTGATGCCGCACACCAGGCCGCCCCGGGTACCGATCACAATGGTATCGCCATATACAATGGGAGAGGCCTCAATGTTGGAGCCCAGATTCACATAGTCCAGAACCTCTCCGGTTTTGCCATCCAGCAGAATGACGTTGCCGGTGGAATCACACATCACCAGATAGCCCTTGCCATCTTCGGTGTAGACACCCACGGGAGAGCTCCAGGCGTAGGCGTTCATGTAGTGATCCCAGAGAATTTCTCCGGTGGTGGCGTCCAGCGCCACCAGATTTCCGTCATAGAAGCCGTCGGTTCGGGCTACGGGGTAGAAAATCATATTTTCCAAATCCGTTCCTTCCCGGCCAAGAACCGGGGAACCCTGCACACCGCCGGACAAATCCGGGATGGTATGGCAGGAGAAGGGAACCTCCCATACAATCTCGCCGGTATTGGCGTTGATTTTGTAGATGGAAATGGTGCCCTCACTGTTGCTTTGGCTCCAATGGAGGGACGGGGCAGAGTAGAGGTATCCATTGCCGTCTTCCTCCCAGCGGAAAACAGGAGAGGAATTGGAGTCGTCTTTGGTATCCTGAGCCCAGACAACTTCCAGCGTATTCAAATCAATGCAGTAGAACATTCCGGTGTTATCCGACAGGTACATATACTTGCCAATACCAACGGCACTGGTCTCAAATCCAGCCCAGCGGCTGCCGGAGCGGATGTCATCGGTGGTGATTTTCAGACGCACCGGCTCATCAGGAGTCATGGTGAGGGTGCCGGCCTGGGCATCGTAGGAGGTATTGAGCTTGAAGGAGTAGATAATGCCATTTTCGCCGGGCCAGATCAGGGTATCGGCGTTGCCGTCAATCAGAGGCGTTCCGTCATAGGCTGTCCAACCCCGGGGAGCGTAGGAGTCGTAGCCGCCCTTGGAGTAGAGCACGGAGCAATCAATCAGACTGACCATATACATCTTGGGGACGGTGCCGTTATAGGTGATGCCGGAACCCACATAGAGAATGGGATACCCTCTGGGGTCCAGACAGCCGGAGCCCTTGAAATTCATTCCCAGGTACAAAGGATCGCGGGTGTAAGAGCCATCCTCCAGATCATAGAAGTAGATATTGCCGTCCAGGGTGGCATGGATAACCTCCACCAAATCTTCCTTTGCTTTTTTCTCGGGATAGAGGTTCATGTTTTGCTTGGTCTGCTCGTCCCAGCGGGCTACCAGGGGCTGACCAGTCCAGCCGCTGCCGGGCCAGTCGTTCAGGCTGCCGATGTTGCGGCTCCAGATTTTCTCCAAAGATTTGCTTTCCACGTTGACAGTACCAAAGGCGGCGTCATTACGGAAATTGTTGCCCCGGAAGGAGCTGACGCCATCGAAGGGGAAATAATCCTCGGGCTTACCAAAGTTGATGCTTTCCTCTCTCTGGTAGCTGTCTACCACCTGTCCGTCCACAATAATTTCCGTCTCAATTCCCCAGTTTGCCGGGTCAGAGAGTTCGGTGTACGCCGGGTTTACCGTAGGCTCCGGCTCCGTAGGCGCCTCGGTGGGCGCTTCTGTGGTAGCTTCTGTCTCCGGCTGGGTGGTAGGCTGGGTTGTATCAGAGGAGGGCTGGGTTGCTTGGGTGCTCTGCGCCTCCAGATAGCTCTCCTCTGTGCTTCTGAACTGCAGGAAGCACCATGCTGAGCAGCCAAACACCAGCAGGGTACAGACATAGAGCATAACCAAAAGGCCGGTCAGGCGCTTCTTCCCGGTTTTCTTTCCGCTGTTTACCACATAAATTACGGTAAACAGAACGCACAGAAAAGCAAGAACAGCTGCAATGGCAAAAAGCGCAACCAAAGCAGGCCGCATGGTTTCCAGCTGCTGCGCCAGGGTTTCTGCCTGAGAAGCTGCCGCAACAGGAATGCTGAGGCTGACCGAGAGAAGCAGACACAGCATTGCAGGAAGTATTTTCTTCATTCGTAAAACCTCCGTTCCGGTGGAACATAATAGTTGTGCCCACATTATAGCACTTATACCTCCTTGCCGCAAGGACTATTCCGCAGAAATAACCGGAAAAGCAGATTGACAAGGAGAAAAAAAGCGTGTATACTGTGTTTGTAATGAAATAGACCCTATGATTCTGTCGGAAGCAATGGCGACCGGCAGGTGAGGACTCTCTGGAGAACACATTGAATTGTGTGCCGAAGGTGCAAGGCTAAGGCCGAATCTCTCAGGCAAACGGACGGAGATGCTGTAATGACAGTGTGGAAGTGGAGGCAGTCCTTTTATAGGGGCTGCCTGTTTTGTTGCAAATTTAACAACGAGGGAGAATAACTATGTACGGAAAACCCATTGATTCTATTGGCTTTGTATCCCACTTCGACCCTGAGCTTTCCCGGATGATGGAACGGGAACTGCACCGTCAGCAGGATGGCCTGGAGCTGATTGCCTCCGAAAATTTTGCCTCCCCCGCTGTTATTGCTGCCATGGGCTCTATTCTCACCAACAAGTATGCAGAAGGCCTGCCCGGTAAGCGTTACTACGGCGGCTGCCAATATGTTGATGAGATTGAGAGCCTGTGCATCCAGAGAGCAAAGGATTTGTTTGGCGCTGAGTTTGCCAATGTGCAGCCCCACTCCGGTGCCCAGGCCAATGCAGCCGTACAGCTGGCGCTGCTTCAGCCGGGTGATACCATGATGGGTATGAGCCTGGCCAATGGCGGACATCTGTCCCACGGCAGCCCCGCAAATATTTCCGGCAAATACTATCATGTGGTTTCCTATGACGTAAACCATGAGACCGGCCTGATTGACTATGATGAAATTCGGGATCTGGCCAGGAAGAACCAGCCGAAGCTGATTATTGCCGGTGCCTCTGCCTATCCCAGAGCTATTGATTTCAAGATTTTTGCGGACATCGCCCATGAGGTTGGTGCAGTGCTGATGGTGGATATGGCCCACATTGCCGGTCTGGTGGCAGGCGGTGCTCACCAAAGCCCGGTGCCCTATGCAGATATCGTCACCACTACCACCCACAAGACTCTGCGGGGTCCCAGAGGCGGTTTGATTCTAGCCAAGGAGGAATTTGCCAAGAAGCTGAATTCCGCCGTTTTCCCCGGCACCCAGGGCGGCCCTCTGGAGCATGTAATCGCCGCCAAGGCTGTGTGCCTGAAAGAGGCTATGGAGCCTGCCTTCAAGACCTATGCCCGGAATGTGGTGGAAAATGCCAAAGTTATGGCGGATGCGCTGCTGGAGGAGGGCTTTGACCTGGTCACCGGCGGCACGGACAATCACCTGATGCTGGCAGACCTGCGGCCCATGCACATTACCGGCAAGGAGCTGCAGGCCCGGCTGGACGAGAACCATATCACCCTCAACAAGAACGCCATTCCCGGCGACCCGGAAAAGCCTTCCATCACCAGCGGCGTCCGCATCGGTACGGCAGCTGTTACCACCCGGGGGCTGGGAACCGAGGAGATGAAGCAGATTGCCCACTGCATCGCCCTGACAGCCAGAGACTTTGCCGGCACTTCTGCCGCCGTGAAGCAGACCGTTGCAGAGATCTGCGAAAAATACCCTTTGTATCGCTGACACCCAAAAACCACCTGCACCGGCAGGTGGTTTTTTCTTGACAGAAGGGCGGGGGCATGATAGCCTCTAAGTAGCTTTGGATAAAGAGGTTGGAAGCATGAAGAAAACGGAGCTTTTGAAAAGCATTCGGCTGTATCTGTTTGATATGGACGGCACCTTGTACCTGGGAGACAGGCTTTTTGATTTTACCCGGGAGCTGCTGGATACTCTGAAGGCAACAGGCAGACGGTATTTATTTATGACCAACAATTCCTCCAAAAGCGTGGAGGATTACATAAAAAAGCTTGAAAAGTTGGGGATTCCGGCAGATAAGGAGGATTTTATCACCTCCTCCCAGGCAACGGCCTGGTATCTGCAAAAGCACCATCCGGGAAAGACCCTTTATGTGTGCGGTACCCGCTCCCTGCAGCAGGAGCTGCAGCAGGCAGGGTTTACCGTCACGGAGGACGTGGACAAAACCCAGTGCATTGTAATGGGCTTTGATACGGAACTGACTTTCCGGAAGCTGCACGATGTTTGCTATCTTTTGTCCACCAGAAGAGATATTCCTTACATTGCCACCAATCCGGATTATGTGTGCCCTACGGAATTTGGCAGCGTGCCGGACTGCGGCAGTGTCTGTGATATGGTGTTCAACGCCACAGGAAAGCGTCCGGTGGTGATTGGAAAACCCTCGCCTTTGATGCCGGAACTGGCTATGGAGAGGACCGGGTTCTCAAAAGGGGAGACAGCTGTGGTGGGCGACAGAATCTATACGGATGTCAAGTCTGGTCTAAATGCTGGAATTGCCGGTATTCTGGTCATGAGCGGGGAAACCACCCGGGAGATTCTGGAGGCTTCCTCTGACAAGCCGGATTTGGTGCTAGAGGATGCTTCCGAAATCATGATGGCTGTAAGAGAATAGGAAAATCCGGAGCCGAAGCTCCGGGTTTGTTATGTGTGTTTGTGATTTTTTATGGTCATCCAGATTCTGACGCAAGTGGAAACCAGAAGAATGCCCACCGCCAAGGCACCGGCTACAGAAATGGTCTCCGAGCTTTTCATGGTAAAGTTGTCCATATCACCCACTGCAATAAAATTGGAGGCGTAGTAGATCCCGGCACCGGGAATCAAAGGGAATATGGACACAACCAGATAGGAGATTGCAGGATACTTCCGGACTCTCGCCATGACTTCGGCATAAACAGCAGAGGCAATGCTGGCATACAGGCAGGACAGAAACAAAGAACAGCCAAGATACAGGGAGAAAGAGTAAACCGCGTAGCACAGCACACCTCCCAGGGCACACAGGTATCCGCCCGGTCCGTGAATGTTGAACAGGATGAAAAAGCCGGTACAGGCTACAAAAGTGGCGATTGCAACCACAAAAAAATTGTGAGACAAGGGGGCAGGCATGGAGGGGATGGCATAGAGGGTATTTGCTACGCCCCGCCCCAGTCCGGTACCCAGAGCAATGGCGGCGGCAATCATAAAAACCTGGGCAATCCGGTTAATGCCGGAATTGGTATCCCCGAAGATAATGTCCCGCATTCCGTTGGTAAAGAGAAGCCCCGGCACCAGAATCATCAATGCACCGATGATGACCGCATCGGAGTTCCGGCAAATTCCCACACTTCCCATGAGGTAGGCAGGAACCGCCATGATAAATGCGGCGGAGATGGTGCTGAAGAAGGGATTTACATTCAGCTTTTCGCAAAGGCGGTTAATTAGTCCCACCAGAACACCGCAGAAACCGGAGCAGAGGGCATCCAGCATATCGCCGCCGAAGAAAATGGCAAAGCCGCCTGCTCCCAGAAAGCAGCCCAGTAGAACAACCGGCAGGGAATAGACAACCCTGGCCCGGTCTACCTCTTCCAGCCACTTCATGGCAGTGGAGACCTCCGGTTTTTCCCGGCAAATTCTGCGGCACAGGTTATTGTATTTTTCCACGGAGTCCAGATCGTTGCCATGAACGCCGATTCTCCGCATTCTTGTAATGGGTTTTCCCGTTTCCGTCAGAATACTGACGGTCACACAGTTGGGTATGGCAAAGGTTTCACTGGGAATTCCGTAGGCGGACAGAAGCCGATTGATACTCTCCTCCACCCGAAAGGTCTCAGCTCCGGACATGGCCAGCCGGTATCCCAGATCCGTAGCCAAATCCAGCAGCAAATTATATTCCATAAAACTGCCCCTTTTCTCCTTGGATAACGCAGTCAGTATAGCATATTCACCGGGCTGATTGCAAGAGCTCCTTAAGAGAATGAACAGGGTACGGAGAATTTTACCGGGATTCTCTCTTGTGAAAGAGGTGAGTTTGTGATATAATATACAAAAAGAAGGGGAGACGAACACCTCTTTTTGTATCGACAGAAAGGGAGACTGTAATATGCGAGAAGACTTCTATTTTGATTCCTGCGGAAAAGGAAGAATTCACTGCTGCCGGTGGCTGCCGGAGGGTGAAGTGAAAGGTGTTTTGCAGATTGTCCATGGGATTGCGGAACATGTCGGCAGATATACTGATTTTGCGGAATACATGAACGCCATGGGCTATCTTGTGGTGGCGGAGGATCATATGGGGCATGGACGTTCCGTAGCTGCCGGACAGCCTTACGGCTATTTTTACGGCGGATGGTTCTCTGCGGTAAAGGACACGCATACGCTTTTAATGCTCACGAAGAAGGAATATCCCAACGTGCCTTATTTCCTGCTGGGACATTCCATGGGCTCCTTTATGACAAGAACCCTTCTGGCCCGTTACCCGGACTGTGGTCTGACAGGCTGCATCCTGTCCGGCACCGGCGGTATGGCGCCGGTAGTCCTGAAAGCCGGGAAGAAGCTTTTGCAGCAGATTTGCCGCCGTCGGGATGAGACCAAGCCCAATCCCAAACTCCAGAGAATGGCCTTTGGCACCTATAACATGCACATTGAACATCCCAGAACCCCCTTTGACTGGCTGACGAGAGATAAAAAGATAGTGGATGCCTATATGGAGGACCCTCTGTGCGGCTTTGTAGCCAGCAGCGGCCTGTTCCGGGATATGATTACGGGAATGGACTATATGCAGGATAAAAAGAATCTTGCAAAAATGGACAAGAATCTGCCTGTCCTGTTCGTCTCCGGCAAGGAAGACCCGGTGGGAAGCTATGGAAAGGGCGTAGAGAAAGCGGCGTCCTCCTTCCGGGAGGCCGGGGTGATTCATGTGTCCTTCCGGCTGTACCCGCTGTGCCGCCACGAACTGCTCAACGAGATTAACAGATTGGAAATCTATAAGGACCTGGCGGAGTGGATTGCAGAAACCGCTGCTTCCAAATAGTCCAATTTATCGGACTATTCATCTGATAGAATACACCCATCAGAACAAAGGAGTGTTCAGGATGTATTCTATGCGGAATGTAAACGGTCATATTCAGGTGTACGACTACAAAGGTGCTTTTCTGTTCTCGGCAGACAGCGAACGGGAAGCCAGAGAGGAAATGGAGACCTATGCGGAATTTGCGTCTTGAACTTTGCTATGATGGGACACGCTACCGTGGCTGGCAGCGCTTGCCCGGTGTGGAGAATACCATCCAGGGTAAGCTGGAAAAGACCCTGTCCAGAATCCTGGAAGAGTCCATTGAGGTCATTGGCAGCGGACGAACGGACGCAGGTACCCATGCCTTGGGCCAGGTTGCCAACTTCCACTGCATAAACCGGATGCCCAGTGAGGAGATTCTGAGAAAACTGCGGGAATTTTTGCCGGAGGATATGGGCGTTTACACCTGCAAGGAGGTTTCACCCCGATTCCACGCCAGGCTGAATGCCCGGGAGAAGACCTATTGCTACCGCCTTTGGAACAGTGAAGAGCCCTGCGTGTTTCAGCGGCGCTATGTCTATGGGGATTCCAGACCCTTGAATCTGGAGGCCATGGAGCAGGCGGCGGAGCATTTGGTTGGCACCCACGATTTTTCTGCATTCTGTGGTAATAAGAACCAGAAAAAATCCACTGTGCGTACCATTTATCGCATAGAAATTCTGCCCAAGGGCCATGAATTGCAATTTCTATTCACAGGTGACGGATTTTTGTACCATATGGTGCGGATTCTGGTGGGAACGCTGCTGGAAGTGGGCAGGGGAGAACGGGAACCGGAAACCATTTCTGCCCTGTTTGGAAAAAGACGGGAGCTTGCCGGTCAGACGGTGCCGGCCTGTGGCCTGTGCCTGATGGAGGTGAAATATTGAATATTCAGATATTTGGCAAAAGCAAATGCTTTGATACGAAAAAGGCGGAGCGATATTTCAAGGAACGGCGCATAAAGTACCAGTATGTGGACCTTCTTCGCTACGGTTTATCCGGGAAGGAGTTTGATGCTGTTCTGCGGGGTGTGGGCGGCATTGACAATCTGATTGACTGGGAAGGAAAAGCACCGGAGATTACCCTGATGCGTTATATGGATGACGCCAGGGCAAAGGAAGACAAGGTGTATGATAACCCGGCGCTGATGAAGACGCCAATTGTGCGCAACGGCAAAGCCGTAACTGTGGGCTATTGCCCGGAAATCTGGCAAAGTTGGGAATAATACCAAAGCAGTCTCCTGGAAGGGGGCTGCTTTTTTCATGCCTTGAATCGTTTTTTTCTTGCTTTATAAGGAAAATAGTGCTAATATGGGAGGAAGCCATGACAAAACTCTTGGAAACCGTAAATCATTTTGTGTGGGGGATTCCGGCGCTGCTTTTGATTCTCTTTGTGGGAATCTGGCTGACCATCCGAATCGGTGCGCCCCAGGTCACTCTGTTTCCCAGAGCGCTGCAGGACTTTCTTCATCAATTTACCGGAAAACGTGCGGAAGACCCCAATCAGGTCTCCGGTTATCAGGCCCTTTGTACGGCGCTGGCTGCCACGGTTGGAACGGGAAACATCATCGGCGTGGCTGGCGCCATCTCCATCGGTGGACCGGGGGCGGTTTTCTGGATGTGGGTGTGTGCCTTTCTGGGCATGGCTACAAAATACGCGGAGGCCACATTGTCTGTTCGGTATCATGTGCGTAGCCAACGGGGAGAATGGTCCGGCGGACCCATGTATATGATGGAATTGGGACTGGGCAAAAAGTGGTTGGCAAAGGTCTATTGCATTTTTGGTGTGATTGCGGCCTTCGGCGTGGGTAATGTCACCCAGATCCGGGCGATTATTGACAGCATCGACGGTGCGGTAAAACATCTGGGAATCACACCTTTTGACCACATGAATCTGGTAGTAGCGGCCATTCTGGCGCTTTTGCTGGGAATCATGCTGATGGGCGGAGCTGTGGGCATCGGAAAGGTTGCCCAGCGGCTGGTTCCCTTTGCCGCAGCTGCCTACATTCTTCTTTGCGTGGCGTTTCTGGTTATCAGAATCCGGGTGTTGCCTGAGGTTCTGTACCGGATTGTGGCAGGTGCCTTTACACCCCAGGCAGTTACCGGTGGCATGATTGGCTCTTTCTTTCAGGCTTTGCGGATAGGCGCTTCCCGGGGTGTGTTTACCAATGAGGCTGGTATGGGAACCGCCGCCATTGCCCACGGCGGTGCCGATGTTTCCCATCCGGCAAGACAAGGTCTTATGGGCATTATGGAGGTGTTTATCGACACCATTGTGATTTGCTCCATGACAGCCCTTGTGATTCTTTCCAGTGGAATTTCCATTGATTTCGGGAAAGATTTGGGCGCGTATCTTACCGGGCAGGCTTTCAGCACGGTTTACGGAGGCTGGGTGCATATTTTTCTTGCAGCAGCTCTGTGCGCCTTTGGCATTGCAACAGTATTGGGATGGGGACTTTATGGTGCCCGCTGTGCCCAGTACCTGTTTGGTGATGACTTCTGGGAGCCTTTTGTGTTGATTCAGGTGGTCTTTGTGGTGCTGGGCGGTGCCATGCAGACCGATTGTGTTTGGCTGCTGGCAGAAACGGTCAATGGCCTGATGGCGATTCCCAATCTGGTGACGCTGATTTGCCTCACCCCTGAGTTACGCAGAATTACCGATACATTTCGATTTTCACAGGGCGGCACTGCCGCCCAGGGAGGTACTTATGAAAATATCCATCAACGCAAATCGCTGCGAACCGTCCCCCATGCGAAAATTCCATCCCCTGGCGGTCAAAGCGGAAAAGCAGGGAAAGAAAATCTATCATCTGAACATCGGTGAGCCGGATTTGCTTACCCCCCAGGCTTTTTTTGAGGCCGTACAGAAGGTAAACAACACCACTTTGACTTATGCAGCATCCCCTGGAATGTCCGGCCTGATTGAGGCCATTCAGGGCTACTATAAGAAGCTGGGGGTGGATCTGGAGCCGGATGATATTCTCATCACCAGCGGCGGCAGCGAGGCACTGCTTCTGACTTACCTGTCCATCCTGGACCCCTATACGGAGGTCATTATTCCTGAGCCTTACTACCCCAACTATACTACCTTTGTCCATGCGGCAGGCGGCGTAATCCGCGCTCTGCATACCGGCCCGGAGGAAGGATACCGCTATGCCAATAAAAAGCGCATTGAAAGCCTGATTACCAAAAATACCCGGGCGATTATGATTACCAATCCGGGGAATCCTACCGGTGTGGTGTTGGATGAGCAGGAAATGCGGATGATTGCGGATATTGCCAAGAAGAACGACCTGTTCTTAGTGTGTGATGAGGTGTACCGTGAATTCTGCTACGACGACAAGTACGGTGTACCCTGTATGGCCAGATTCCGGGACATTGACGACAATCTGGTGATTATTGATTCCGTATCCAAGCGCTTTTCCGCCTGCGGCGCCAGAGTGGGCTGCGTGATTACGAAGAACAAGGAATTGCAGCAGGCAATTCTGAAATTCTGCCAGTCCAGACTCTCTGTGGCAACTCTGGATCAGCTGGGTGCTGCCGCGCTGTACTCCGTGGAGCCGGCGTATTTCAAGGAGTGCAAGGAAATCTACCGCCGAAGAAGAGACACGGTGGTCAGCTGTCTGCGGAAGATTCCCGGGGTAAAGGTGGAAATGCCCATGGGTGCTTTCTATGTGATGGCAACCCTGCCGGTGGATGATGCGGACAAATTCCAGCACTGGCTGCTGCAATCCTTTGATGACAACGGGGACACGGTGATGTTTGCCCCGGGTGCGCCCTTCTACGAGACTCCCGGTAAGGGCATTGATGAGGTGCGGATTGCCTATGTCCGGGACGAGAAGGAGCTGGAACGGGCCATCGAAATTCTGGCGGCAGGAATTGCCCGCTACCGGAAGGAAGTCATGGGGGAATAATCCGGGAAAAACCATCAAAATCTTGACAATCCCCGGATGATGATGGTAAAATAGCGTCAACTGAATATCGTGTAGATGGGGAAGAGTACCAAAGAAAATCTGCTTTCAGAGAGCACGGGCCATTGGCTGGAAGCCTGTGCAGCTGACGTTTGGGAAAGTGCGCCCCGGAGCGAATATCTATAAAAAGTTACAAATGAGAGTGGAACCGCGAGCGTAACAACCCGCCTCTTAACCCATACGGGCTAAGAGGCGTTTTTTATAACAATACCATGGAGGAATGTTTATGTATCTATACAATTCTTTGTCTCACAAAAAGGAACTGTTTACCCCCAATTCTTCTGATGTGGTAAAAATGTATACCTGCGGCCCTACGGTATACCATTTTGCCCACATTGGCAACCTGAGAACCTACATCATGGAGGATGTGCTGGAGAAGGCCCTGCGTTATGAGGGGTATCCTGTCAAGCGTGTCATGAATATCACCGATGTGGGCCACCTGGCTTCCGATGCGGATACCGGCGAGGATAAGATGCTCAAAGGCGCCAAGCGGGAGCACAAGTCCGTGATGGAGATTGCAAAGTATTATACCGATGCCTTCTTTGCGGACTGCGACAAGCTGAATATCAAGCGCCCGGATGTGGTCCAGCCGGCTACCGGCTGCATCCCGGAGTTTATCAACATGGTTTCCGGCCTGCTGGATAAGGGTTTTGCTTATGTAGCCGGGGGAAATGTGTACTTTGATACCTCCAAGCTGGAAAAGTACTATGTTTTCAATGACCACAACGAGGATGACCTGGCTGTGGGCGTCCGGGAAGGGGTGGAGGAAGACCCCAACAAGCGGAACAAGAATGACTTTGTTCTCTGGTTTACCAAGAGCAAGTTTGAAGACCAGGCCCTTAAGTGGGACTCTCCCTGGGGCGTGGGCTATCCCGGCTGGCATATCGAGTGCTCCGGCATTTCCATGAAATATCTGGGAGAGGATCTGGATATTCACTGCGGCGGCATTGATAACGCATTTCCCCACCACACCAACGAGATTGCCCAGTCGGAAAGCTACCTGGGTCACAAGTGGTGCAACTACTGGTTCCATGTCCACCACCTGAACACCGACACCGGTAAAATGTCCAAGTCCAAGGGAGAATTTCTGACGGTCAGCCTGCTGGAAAGCAAGGGCTATTCTCCCATGGCTTACCGCCTGTTCTGCCTCCAGAGCCACTACCGGAGAAATCTGGTATTCAGCTGGGAGAATCTGGACAATGCCCAGACCGCCTATGACAAGCTGATTGCCAGAATTGCGGCACTGCAGGATGACGGAACCGTGGATACGGCAGTTTTTGATAAGCTGAAGGAGCGGTTTGTGGGTGCTCTGAACGGAGATCTCAATACCTCTTTGGCGGTTACCGCTGTGTATGATGTACTAAAGGAAAAGACCAACGACGGCACCAAGCTTGCCGCTCTCCGGGATTTTGATAGGGTTCTGAGCCTGAACCTTCTGGAGGCTGCCCAGCAGCTGCAAGAAAAGCAGAAGCAGGAGGCGGAGGCCTCTGCCGACCCGGAGATTGACGCTCTGGTTGCCCGCCGGACGGCTGCCAAAAAGGAGCGCAATTTTGCCGAGGCAGACCGGATTCGGGATGAGTTGAAAGCAATGGGCGTTGAGATTATTGACACCCCCCAGGGTACGAAGTGGAGAAAGGCATGAAGCTGCTGATTTTGGATGGCAACAGTGTCATCAACCGGGCGTTTTACGGGGTGAAGCCCCTGACCAACCGGGAGGGGCTGTATACCAACGCCATTTATGGATTTTTGAACATTCTGGAAAAGGTGGAGCGGGAGGAGATGCCGGAGGCGGTCTGCGTGGCCTTTGACCTCCACGGCCCCACCTTCCGGCATCAGCGGTATGAGGGCTACAAGGCTACCCGCCATGGAATGCCGGAAGAACTGGCTCAGCAGATGCCTGTCATGAAGCAGGTGCTCGCTGCCATGAATATTCCCATTTACCAGTGCCAGGGTTGGGAAGCAGACGATGTGATTGGCACTGTGGGAAAAATCTGCGGAAACAATGATTGGGACTGTGTGGTTGTCACCGGAGACCGGGACAGCCTGCAGCTGATTGATGACCATGTGCAGATCAAGCTGGTGGTAACCAAGGGCGGTCAAACCACCTCTACCTTGTATGACCGGGATAAATTTTTGGAGGAGTATGGCTTTGAGCCCAAAAAGCTCATTGATCTCAAATCCCTTATGGGTGACAGCTCCGACAATATCCCCGGCGTTGCCGGGGTAGGCCCCAAAACTGCCACGGAGCTTTTGCAGAAATTCGGCTCTCTGGACGGGGTGTATGCCAATCTGGTGGACCCTTCCATCCGCCCCAAGCTGCGGGAAAAGCTGGAAAAGGACCGGGAAAATGCCTATCTTTCCTATGAGCTGGCTACCATAATCCCGGAGGCGCCTATTGATTTTGCCCCCATGGATGCGGTGATTCGTCCCTATAACCGTCAGGAGCTTTACAAGCTGTTTGTCAAGCTGGAATTTGTCCGTCTGATTGACAAGTATGGCCTTTCCGGCTGTAACCAGGAGGAAAACCAGGTGACGCAGACAGTCAAGTGCCTGCCGGAAACCCAGGAGCTGCCCCAAAGCTGTCCCAGATTTTCTCTGTATATTGCGCCCGACGGTTCCCTGGCTGCCGCCTGGGAAGGTGGGGTGTGTACGGTGACTCCCATGGAAGCGGCCCGGTTTGGTGAATTTCTCCGACAGGGAAAAGAGATTCTGTGCCATGACCTGAAGTCGGTTCTGCATAGACTGGACGACCTGGGCCTGCCCCAGGGCACCTTTGCCTTTGATACGGCCCTGGCTGCCTATGATTTGAACCCCTCCCAGTCCGAGTATCCGGTTTCCAAGTTGGCTACCAATTTTCTGGGGATGGATGTGAGCGATGAAGATGCTGCCGGCTGTGCCCAGGCCATCTACTTCCTGGCACCCGTCCTGGAAAAAGAACTGGAAAAACAGGATATGCTTTCTTTGTACCGGGATATGGAATTTCCTCTGTGTACGGTACTCTACAATATGGAAAAGACCGGTGTTGCCATTGACCGGGAGCAGCTGGAACAGTTTGGCACCATGCTGGCGGAGCGAATTTCCCAGTGTGAAGAAACAATCTTTGCCTATGCGGAAGAGCCCTTCAACATTAACTCCACCAAGCAGTTGGGTGAAGTGCTGTTTGACCGGCTGGGACTGCCCCCGGTGAAGAAAACCAAGACCGGCTACTCCACCAATGCAGAGGTGCTGGAAAAGCTGAAGCACAAGCATCCCATTATCCCTGCTATTATGGACTACCGGATGCTTACCAAGCTGAAATCCACCTACGCCGATGGTCTCATGAAGGTAATCGGGGAGGACGGTCGGATTCACACCACCTTCCAGAATCTGGTGACGGCTACAGGGCGGCTTTCTTCCACGGAGCCGAATCTGCAGAACATCCCGGTTCGGACAGATTTGGGTGCGGAAATCCGGAAAATGTTTATCCCCAAGGAAGGCTGCGTGTTGGTGGATGCGGATTACAGCCAGATTGAGCTGCGGGTGCTTGCCCACATTGCCCAGGATGAGCGGATGGAAAAGGCTTTCCGGGAGGGAATGGACATTCACACCGTCACCGCAAGTCAGGTATTTTCTGTGCCGCCGGAGGAGGTAACCTCTTTGCAGCGCAGACACGCCAAGGCGGTAAACTTTGGCATCGTGTACGGCATTTCCGAGTTTTCCCTGGCAGAGGATATCGGCGTCAGTCGGTATGAAGCCCGGGCCTATATCGACAGCTATCTGACCAATTACAGCGGTGTCCGGGCCTATATGCATCAGGTGGTGGAGGACGCCCGGGAAAAGGGCTATACCACCACTCTGTACGGACGGCGCCGGTATATCCCGGAGCTGAAGAGTACCAATTTCAATGTGCGCCAGGGAGCAGAGCGGATTGCCCTGAATACCCCAATTCAGGGCAGTGCGGCAGATCTCATCAAGCTGGCCATGATTCATGTGGCCCAGGCCTTGCAGGAGCAATATCCCGAGGCGAAACTGATTCTCCAGGTTCACGACGAACTGATTGTAGAGTGTCCCCAGGAGATTGCCCAGGAGGTTGCTCAGCTGGTCAGCAGCCAGATGGAGCAGGTGGCCCAGCTGCGGGTTCCTCTCCTGGCGGAGGCCAAGTGGGGCAAGAGTTGGTTTGAGGCGAAGTAAATGAGAATTGTAAAAATGCAGCCGGAACACGTGGCTGCCGTTGCGGAAATGGAGCGCCAATGCTTCAGCGATCCCTGGAGCGAAAAATCTGTAACTTCGGAGCTGGATAACCCGTTGTCATTGTGGCTGATTGCAGAAGCCGATGGGGTGGTTGCCGGATATGTAGGTTCCCAAACCGTACTGGACAGTTCAGACATGATGAACCTGGCAGTTTCCCAGGACTTCCGGCGCCAGGGAATTGGAGAGCAGCTGGTGAATTCCCTGACGGAAGCACTGGCAGAAAAGGGCGTAAAAACCCTTCTTCTGGAAGTACGGATTTCCAATGAGCCTGCTAAGCAGCTGTACCAAAAGCTGGGCTTTGAAATTGTGGGAAAGCGCCCCAGATATTACGAAAAGCCCAGGGAAGATGCCCTGATTCTCAGAAAGGAGCTGTAAGTTTGAAACATTGTAATTTAAGCACCATCCCGAAAAGGGCGCACAAAGACAGACCACCTTTCGGTAGCCGAAAAAATATGGTAACGAAGCCTACCCAGGGGCGCTGGGGGTAACGAGATAGCCCTGACG